>NZ_LDPY01000009.1 GCF_001038505.1 Puniceibacterium sp. IMCC21224 | reverse complement strand
ATCCAGAACCCGTGGCAACGCGCGACAGGATGCAGATACGGTCGCCAGTTTCCACGGCAAAGGGTGCGGAAATGACAGCTCCGAGGGTGCCATCGCAATCCTCGTCATGAAACAGTGCAACACTGGCCGCGCCCTCGGGATGGAAGGCTCAGGTCTTCGACGGAAAACGTGACGCTGCCCTTGCTGCCTGCAACGTAGTCGTGAAGGAGAACGGCGATCTGCCCCGATTGCGTATAGGTGACGGAATCTTCGGACAGCCGCGGCACGGGGATCAGGCCCAAGGCAAGGTTGCTCACGATGCTGTCGCTCGCGAGGTCCAGAAGAATCGCCCATCGTTTGGCGGGGATGGCACGATCGCAGGCGAGCCTGAAGTGCTTTCGGAGATCGCCAGCATGCCGTCCGGCACCACCACCCTCGCGATTGCAGGCCCCTCGAAACCAGGTGGAAGATCTACGGACCAATTGCCAAGGTCATCCGTCATCGTCACCGCGATGGTCTGCCCCTCGGGCGTCTCGATCCTGACCGATACCGTTGCCAAGCCCGCCTCGCCACCATTAAGCGCACCGTCATGGGCACTGCCGTTTCCTGCGCCGGTGTCGGCAATGACCTGGCCCGAAAGCCTGGGCGTGGTGTCCCGGACAGGGCGACAGCGTGATCCTCGACCTCGCCGTCCGGAGCAATCTCGATGGGATCCAGGTCGGCTTGCGTGGACCAGCGGAACCGCGCGAAGCTGGCCCCTGGCCGTGCGTTGGGGGGAACAACCACGGACAGCGAAATCACCCCGGCCCCGTTTGAGGTCACATCATTTGCGATTTGTTCGCCCGCCCCGAAGGTGCCGTCTCCGTTCCAGTCGATCCAGGCCTGCAGATATCCGGCCTCTCCTCCTGTTTCGCTCACGCTGATCTCGACGGTCTGGGTCGTGCCAACGGGCAAGGGCGGCAGAACAACGCCATCTTCGTCGTCGATCCCGCTTTCGTCATCCCCGGTGGCCGTCGCGTTTGTCTGCGGCGCCGACTCCGTATCTGGCACGGCAGAGCCCATGAACAACGTCTCATAGATCAGATGGTAAGGGCTGCCGTAATTCGCCGTTGCGGTGCCATCGGGTGCCGGGCCTGAAACCGGGCAATCCGCGTAGTCGGTGCAGATTGACGTCACCCCCGAAATTGACGCTTCCGCCTCTCCGATCCCGACGCCGAAAAACCCGAGTAGAGGATCAACGGTAAGGTCCAGAATCGGAGAGATCGCATCCACCAACAGACCGCCGACCAGATCCCCCACCAGAGGTTCGATCGTCGTATCAATCAGCGGACCAACCAGATTTCCCAGACTGTCTTCAACTTCCACGTCAAGGTTTTCCGCAAGGGTTCCGATGAGATCGCTGAACGATGAGGCGCCATCCCCGATGGCCTGCCTTTGCGGATAGGGTGGCGAGAAGAACAACGTCTCGCTTGTTTGCGGCGCGCTCTGCGCAAAGGATTTCACCCGCACGCCCGCGCTTTCCTGAACCAGACCTCCAAACAAGGAGACGTCAAGCTCGGCAACGGTCGCGAAGTCGACATCTGACTGCGCGATCGGCCGATCGCGGTTGAAGAATATGGCGTCGTCGATACCGCCCAGAAACAGGTCGATTGCACTGGGCGCAAGAATGACGCTGGCCGTCTTCGTCGCGGGGTCGGCCGACAGGATCGTGCCGTCCACGCGACCGAATTCGAAATAAAGATCAACGTCCCCCAAAGTGACATCTGTCGCGATCAGCCCCCCGACAAGTGCGCCGAGAGCACCGTCCAGCACAGCGGTATCCAGCTCGATATCGGCCAGATCCACGGAAAGTTTCGCGCGCACGGTCGAGGTATGGAACTGCGTTCCAGCCCCCCGCATTCGAAATGGGGCGGCTCGACAACCTGCAGCAATATCTCTGCTCCGCCAATGCCGAATTGTTCCAGAATGGCGTTGTTAAGCGCGATGGGCTGTGTCGTGGTCACGACGTTTTCATAGTTGTAAAGTTGGATCGCCCCACCGATCAGGTCCAGTGCATTCAGCTCCAGCGTCGCCAAAGACCCTTGGGGCAAGCCGATCGTGATGAGGTCAGCCAGATTGATGGTCTGGTTCAGCTCGGCGATCGGCACGCTCAGGGCATTCAAGGCGTTCACCAACGCGGTATCACCATCAGCCTCTGCAACTGCGGCCGAGGCTTGGACAAGGTCCAGCAGGGTCAGGTCAACATTGGCGATCTGCCCCGGATCAGAAACCGTGACATCCTGCCCGTTTTCACCAAGAAGGCCCAAAAGATCAATGTTGGCACCGGCCATCGCATTCCAATCCAGAACGCTCAGGCCGACATCGGTGCCAAGCAACCCCGAAAGGATGGGGCCCAACAGCTCTGACTCGCTGGATTCCACACTGGCCATTCGGGGGCCTGCGAACACGCAGGCAGCCCACAAGACTCCTGCGCCTGTGCCACGTCAGCCCCCGATAGCGAAAAAAACGCCAACAGAAAAACAACCACTTTCGTTCGCACCGCCTTGAAAAGACGGAGCAACCTCTGGGCAGGCCAGCAATATGAAATTGAGCGATCCATCTGAGTTCAAACCCCGCTACGGTCGATACCGTGGCTGTCCGGGACAACAGCGCAATGATAGGTTGGGCAATATTAAAAAACGTCTACTTGGTATTCCGTTACAAAATTCTGAACCGGGAGCCTCATTTATTGTGCGACCAGCGAAATAGGCGAGTGCCTCGTCAATCCTGCCAAGATCTAATTATCACGGAAAATCTAATCGGTCCCTGCCCATTGGTATGACTTCGATCTCTTAAGGATAGAGGTTCATGAAGGCCAACCGAGATTAATTCAGACAACATTAGAACGTAGCAGGTTTTCATTCGGTTTTCGAAAAAGACAAGGCTTGTTTGACATGCAGCGAATGACCGGTTTCCGCCCTTCGTGTCGGAGCCCCGCGTCATGCTGCGCCAGGCACAAATGTCGTGGAAGGGCTGACAGCTGCCATCGGGCAACCGGGATCTCATGTGATTTCGCTGCGGATGTGCTGCCGCACCGCCGCAAGGCGGCTTCGAGCCCAATGTGCTTGTTGCTGAAACGTGCATCAAGGAACGATAAGCACCTATTGCAGTCCTTTGCCGCGGCAAGTCGGGCACTCACTGGAGATGACTGCCAGCGCGAATATACATCACGCGCCAGTTATGGACGCGCGATGAATCCTTCCATGGGCCTATATTGAACGCCGCGGGTTTGTACGCGCTTCGTCCAATGCTCGTTGTTGCCCGCGCGATACGGTCGCGATTGGTGTGCCAAACAGTGCGTTTGCAGTTGCAAAATCTTCAGGCGTATCAATCTCGGTCCAATTCATCCCTGTGATATCCAGCGCATGAAAAGGCATCCCTTTAGCGATCAGCCGCGCGTAGGCCGCTTCATAATACTCCTGCGCATTTCCTGCGTTTTCCATCATCTCTTTCAACTCGGCAAATAGCAGTGGGCCTGTAAAAGCGCTGATTTTCTCAATTCCAATGGACTCACCGAGTGCCGTTTTGGGGTCGACTGTTTTACCAATCTCGCGGACCCGCATTTGATCATCTGTGATCACTTTCACCTCTTCATCGGCCAGCGCGATGTTGCGGTCGATGCACAGGACGTTGGGCAATTCACTGTCCACCAATGCACGCAGGATCTTCGTGTCGAACACTACATCTGCATCGAATTTGATGAACTCGGCAGTTCCCACAACGGTTGACGCAAGCATCAGCGAATACCCTGTGTTGGTATCACGATACCGGTCATTGATCACATATGTGACGCGGATTCCGCGAAACGTTTTATCAACGAACTGTTTGATCTCGTCTGCACGGTGGCCCAACACCAAAACGAATTGAGACATCCCGCAGCTTAGGCAATTGCGGATCATACGTTCCAGGATGACAGAGCCTCCAACAGACAGGAGGCTTTTTGCGCTTTTGTCCGTTAAAGGGCTGAGCCGTGAGCCGATGCCAGCGGCCAGTATAACGGCCATGGGTGGGCGATTGTTGTCGTAATTCATGAGTTTGTCCTGACTTCATTAGCGATGTGGGGGATTATTTCTGGATGATGCTCTTTTGGTTTGCGTCAATATTCTTGCCGCGCTGCCATGATTTTAGGGTTCCCCAAATCACCTGACTTGCTGCGAAAATCCACAGCATTGGTGTGAGTTGGTCAAAAATGAGCGCCGCTGACAGCATGAAGATGAACACGCCTTCGTCAAATGCCAGAATCTTTGGTTGTTCCTTCAATAGCCATTTAACATTTGCCACGACGCCAAAGCCCAAACCGGCCACCGGTTCCTGCCGTTTCAGGTGTACCATTCTTGCGGGATATTCGGGATCAAGCGCGGTTTCGATTTGGAGCGCGATGTACTTCACATAGCCGCGCAGCCCATAGAACGCGATGCCGATCAGGGCGAGGAATACCGGCACGACGCTGAGCGATTGCGCATAGGCAGCATAACCAGCCGCCCCAAACCATAGCGTGATCTGGACCTGATCTGTTAAACGGTCAAAGTAGCTACCGACCGGTGACGACACTTTTCTGTAGCGGGCCATTTGGCCGTCCATGCAATCCAGAATGTGGCTAAGATGGATCAGGATAGCCGCGGCCATGAACCAGCCAAAACCGCCGATCAAAATGCACAAGGTCGCGGCGACAGCGACCGCAAAGGATGCGGCGGTGAGACGGTTTGGCGTAATCGCCGGAATATCAACGGCCCAATAGTTTGCAAAGATCCCTAATGGCGCGGTGACAAACGAAGACCACCATTCGTCCTCTTTGGTCTTTGTCGTCCAAAGCCGCGTAATCTTATCAGTCATGATAGGATCTTTGCCAACTTTGGCTTTGGAAGTGCCTGAATGGTTGGTTTGGCGGTCATCGGTCTGATAGGGGCGATACCGTCGACGGCTTTTGCCTGCAGTTCTAGCAACACGCTCCTCAACGTGCTGAGGAAGAATTGAATATCATGATCAGATAATTCGCCGATATTGCCAACCTGAAAGACTTTCCCGGCAAAACAGCCTTTGCCCTCGTAGATGATAATTGATTTCTCGCGCAGCTTGTCTCGCAATTCCCGGATATAGATCGACGGGGGCACCCTGACTGTCGTCAGGATCGCGCACATGTCCTCTTCATCCAGAACAAACTCAAGATTAAGCTTTCGCATACCCAGCCGAAGCTGGCCCGCGCGGGCCCGTATCCGTGCGAAACGGTTGGCGACGCCCTCGGACAGAATGTTGGTGAGCGCTTGATCAAAGGCAAAAAAAAGCGGAACAGCAGGCGTATTGGGTGTTTGGCTATGTCGCTTGAGAAAGCCGTAGAACGTCGCGAGGTTGAGGTATGTTGTCTTGGCGGCATGCAGTTTCAGCTTTTTGAACTGTTTCTTGCGCCCGATCACGAATGAAAGTCCGGGATATGACCCGATGGCCTTGGAGCTGGAACTAGAACAAAAGGCAATATTGCAACCTTCCATATCAACGACTTCGGCACCGACAGAACTGACGCCATCGACGACAAAGATCGCGCCATGGGCCTTCGCCATTGCACCGATCGCAGCGAGCGGGTTCAGCATCCCAGAGCAAGTCTCGTGATGGACCATCGCGATTGCATCGATCTTATGGGCAGCAAGGTAGGTCGCGATCTGGTCCGGATCGAAAGGCATTCCCCAAGGCTGTTGCAGTAGATAGGTGTGCTTGTTGTGAATGAGCGAGGTTTTATGCAAACGCTCCCCAAATTCGCCATTCGACAGGATCAGAATCGCGCCGGTCCCTACCACAGAGGACAAGATCGCCTCATTTGCGGCAGTCCCTGAGCCAGTGATAACAACGGCGCGGTAGCGGTCGCGTTTTTTAATTTCGAACAGCGAAAGCAGCTTTTGTTCTATGCTCGCCAATAGACCATCAAAGTCGGGTTCGCGGTGGCAGATGTCTTCTTTGCAGATCGCATTGCGAAGGGAAGCGGCCACATTGACGGGGCCGGGGGTGAAAAGCAGGTATTTGTCCAAAACAAGTTCAATCTTCTTCGACCTCATGTGCCTGGACACAAAGCCGCTACGCCCATGATATCTCCACGTGCGAGGAACGCGCGTGAACACCGAGAGGGCACAAATCGATTTCGAAAACACAGCCTGAAAAGATGCCGTGGAATATGGCGTCCGGAAATTGAACGCAGGCGGTTCTGAAAAAGACTTCACTCCACACATCTCGTGGAATTGGACATCATTGCGTGCTGAAAACCAGCGCACCGTCGGCCTAAAAAACCTATTCAAATGTCGTGGTAGGCAGGCAAGTTGCGCCGAAGCGGGTAACCTTGTCGCGTATTGTCTGCGATCCTGACTGATCGCGAAGATGCATAATTACAGAGCAAAAACGCAAATAGCAAGCGACCTATGCGGCGCTTGACTGGGCGCGTGCCGGGCCGTAGTCCACGGGTCTTATGGCCAAACTCATGCCACTCAGTGATCTAGCACCACACTATGACGGCATACTCTGCGACATCTGGGGTGTCTTGCACAACGGCGTTGCCGCCTTTCCGGACGCGGTAGATGCCTTATGCAGATATCGGGCACAGGGCGGGATAGTCGTGTTGATCACCAACGCTCCGCGGTCCAACCATGTTATCTATCCGCAACTGGCGCGACTTGGCGTCCCGCGCGAAGCCTTTGATGCCGTGGTCACATCAGGCGATGTGACCACATCGCTGCTGCAAAAGCGGCCCGACACGCCTTTGTTTCACTTCGGCCCGGTGCGGGACCAGTCTATCTTGGAAGGCCTGACACACCCATTGGTCGGCAGTCGGGACACCAAGCTGTGTCTACTGACCGGCCCTCTGGATGACGGGATTGAAAGCGCTGACATCTATGAACCGCTATTGCGGGAAATGCGGGGCAATGCAATCGATATGATCTGCGCCAACCCTGACTTGGTCGTGAGAAGCGGTCACCGCATAGTGATCTGTGCGGGATCAATCGCGCAGCTCTACGCAAAACTTGGCGGCAAAGTCACCTATGCGGGCAAGCCAGAGGCACCAATTTATCAAGCGGCCCTGACGCAAATGACCATCATTGCGGGGCGCACGATTTCAAAAAGTCGAATACTTGTTGTGGGTGATGGCTTGCCGACAGATATCAAAGGCGCTGCCCAGAACGGATTTGCCGCTTACTTTGTTGCGGGCGGCATTCATGCCACCGACATGGGTGACATGAAAACCCCCGAGACATTAACGCGTACTTATGGCCTGATCAGACATCAGTTTTCCGACCTCGAGCTTGCCGGTATCTGCGACCATTTGCGCTGGATCTGAACGAAGAAGAGAGAACCGAGATCACTCTTGCTAGCCGTAGTCGCAAGCGATTTCACCTTGCTCACTTCGGTCGCAATGCGACGAAACCCACCATTGGTAAAACTGCAGCGAATTCACACTTCGTCCGCTCTGCCGACCTTCACCCACCGAAAATGCTGCACGGTGGACGAATGGCCGGTCTGGTGAAGCTGCACCGCAGCGCTCGGCAATGAAGCGAACGGCAGGTCAGGGCCGGACGTGACTGACCTCACGCCGAGGGTCTGGTGTGGTGGGCAGGGCCGCTTTGGGCTGGGGGAAGCGATCGGCGAGCATGCTAGATCCGCTCTGCTTTTCTTGGACGATGTCCTGTGCCATCCGCCAATCATGGAAGTCGTCGCGTCGGTCAAGGAACATCCGCAGCGTACCAAACACCAACATTGATCCGGTGGGTTTGAGCACTCGCGCAACTTCTGTCGGCCATCCATCCGGCCATCGGTCCCAAGCCAAGGGGGTCTGTTCGTACGTAGGGTCGGTTACCACCGCATCGATGCTCTCAGACGGCATGCCTCGAAGCACCTCCATGCAGCTCCCATGGATCAGTTCACATCCCATATACGCCGTCCTCTATGCGATGGGGTTGCTCTTTGGCTCGTTGAATCTGTTTTCGCGGCTCCAGACTGTGCAGATGGGCGGGACGAACGCATTTCGGGTTGTCGCAGGAGTGGCAAACCAGCATTGGGCCGGGGTCGGTTCCAGTCGTCATAGCATACGATATTTGGTGTGCCCGGAATTGTGCCCGGTTTCTGGGAAGTCGGACCGGACCATACCCACGCCCCAACGACGCAAGCTGCCATTCCCAGCTCTCGCCCGACCTACCCACTGGCCCCCAAAAGTACCTTTCAAAATCTGGACTTAGCTTCCAAAGCGGGATAGATATTTCTTGCTGTGCCGGGTTTTGTGTGACTGTGCCGACATCTTGTGGCCGTTGTGGCCGCCTTGTCTGACGGATTTCGGGGTGTTCACCATCATTTTTCGCAGCGAAACCAACTGGTTGCCCGCGTGGTGGAATGGTAGACACAGGAGACTTAAAATTCTCTGGCATGAATTCAAACATGTTACTTTTATCAAGCTAAATCAGTGTATTACCTTGAAAAGTCTCTAGTGCAGTGTGCCGGTTTTTGTGCGGAAATTTCTCAAATCGTCCACCCGCAAGTGCGTATATCTCTGTGTCATCGCCGGTCCCTTGTGCCCAAGGATGATCTGCAATGGGTACATATCGCCGCCGTTCTGGACGTACCAAGATGCGAACGTGTGCCGCAGGTCGTGGAACGTGAAATCCCGAATGCCGCAGCCTTTTGCGGCTGAGTTCACATTTCGCGAGACAGCATCCACGCGCATGGGCCGTCCCGTCCTGCCCGGAAACACTAGGTTGCCCGTCTGCGGCTGGCGATCAAGAACCAGGGCGGCTTCTTCCAGGGGGATCACCCTTCGCTTTCCTCCTTTGCCTTTCGGAATCGTAATCAGGTCGCGATGCTGATCGACATCAACCCATTTCATCGCCAATATTTCGCCGCACCTCATGCCCCGAAGTATGGAGATTTCCGCAATGCTGCGATATGGTTCGGTCAATGCTTTTTTAAGCTGATCCCATTCGTTTGCGGTCAAGAACCTCTCTCTTTCATTATTGATTTGAATTGGATCAAGCAATTTGCACGGATTGGCATCGACCCACTCATGTCTCAGGGCAATTCTGAATAGCCCAGACATCGCAGCCCGGTAATGTTTCAACCGTGATGCCGATACTCTTTTCGCCTGAGCCACCTCAAAAGAGGTCAGCCTTTTCCGGGTAATTTCATCAAGATAAGAGGCCCCGAATTCCTCGTTAAGGACCCTGACAATGCTTTGATAAAACCGGATCGAATCGACGCTTAGGCTTGAAACGTGTTCCTCTATGTACGCTGCTGCGGCTTCCGAAAACGGCACCCTCGGACGGCCACCGTGGTCTATCCGGCGGTATTGCTCTTGGATGTGCGCGAGATATTCTCGGGCTTCGCGCTTAACAGTTGTTCTAGCCGATTTCCTGACTTCTTGGCCGCGCCATTGAAAGCGGACCCAGTAGGTATTTCCACGCTTGTAAACAGTCGCCATGCGCCACTTTTTCCCTCACGTAGCCACTTTAGAAAATCGCGACGATCAACCCGCCATTGGTGCCTCACCTTGTGCGCAGGGATCTCCCCCTTGGCGCACATACGTGACACAGTGCGCACCGAGACATCAAGTGTCTTGGCAATCTGCGCGGGTGACATCATCTGCATGGGGGCCTCGCCAGCATGTCAGGTGTAAACGGTCGCGCGGTGGGCATCACTTCCCCCTCCGGCGCTGTTTGCGCGCGGCCTTGATCTTGGCGCGATCCTTGCCGCTGGATCTGCGGCGCGAATGACGCACGGGCGGCTGAGGCATGAATGGCGAAACAAGGCCAGCCGCGTATAGCGCGGCGCTGATGTTGAGTTGGGTCACGCTGCAATCTCCTTTGCTGCGAGATGCGCTGCATTCGCGCGGACCAGCGCGTCTGCCTGTGGTGGGCAGACGCTGTTGCCCCACATGCGGGTCTGTTCGGTTTTGGTCATCGGCGTGCCGGTCGGGCGGCGGGATTGGAATGGCGGTGCTGGGAAGTCGAAGGTGTCTCGCATGTGAAATGTCCTGTTGTCCGTCGCTGCCCACCGTTGCCGATGGGCAGAAAGAGGCATCAGGTTTCGGGGGTGCCCATGAGCACCGGCAGGGTGGTGGCGTCTGCTGCGGCGTTCACGGCTTCCTCAAAGGCGGCTTCGAATGCCTTTTCGGGGTTGTAGACAGACAGGATGAATTTCACCGAGCCGCCGCTCTTGCGGTACCGGAACCGCACCGGCATGCGGTACGGCGCGCCGTTCAGGAACACCGGGATCGCGATGATGATCAGGTTGGGAAGGCTGAGCGGTTTGCCATCCGCGCCCTTGTGTTCGTTCAGGAACTGGATTTCGGATTCGCCAGTGTCGCGGTTGGTGCTGACCTTGAGGTCGCTGCTTTCGAAGACGGTGAACTGACGCGACATCGCCAGCAACTGCCTGAGCTGGCCATACCGCCCCTCGATATTCTGCGCGGTCTCGATCAGGCGGTTTTCCCACGGTTTGTTCTTGTCGTTCTGGCTGAGGGTCAGGACGGGCGGGGTCGGATCCATGATGTCCTTGGCGTTGGCTTCGATGAACTCGCCCATCTCATCCTTTTCCAGACCCTTGCCGGAAATCTTCATCCACGCCTTCCATTCCTCGGACAGAGGGAAATTGTAGATCGCGCGGTGGTGGCAATGGCGGGCGGTCGGATCGCCGCCGGGCGCCGTGGTGTCGACCGGCCCGTTCGCGTGATAGTCGGCGACGCAGGTCAGGGTCGGGGCGGTCAGGTCCGGCTTGCCAAACAGAACTGAGGTTTCGCCCTTGAACCGGTTGGCCCAGGTGATCAGGCTGCCCAGGTCGGACAGATGCGCAGTGCCCTTGCGCCGGGCGGGTTTGAGGTATTCCGCGGCAGCGCGGTGGTGGGATGTCAGATCCTGGACCGTGCGCTTTTCGGGAAGGGTGATCAGGTGCGGTGTGGTCAGGACATGGCCGTCCGGCGTTTTGATCAGGTCGTGGTGGCCGATGTCTTCCATCGCGTCGCGCATGGTTTCGGCGGGGTTCTGAAGGGTTGGAAAGTCAGTCATGGTGGGGTTCCTATGCAAAGGCAGTTAGACGAGACCTTTCTCGGTCGCTGTCGTTTCGTCGGTCGTGAGAAGAATGTAATGGCCGCGTCTGGGATCAGATTGGAGAACCTCGCAGCGCGATTTTGGCACCCAAATATCCGGCCCACCTTCGACGGCGCGCACGCATACTGCGCCGTCTGTCTGGTGCTGAAACTGCACGGATAGTTCTACGATGTCCGATTTCATGAGGTGTTCCTTATCGTGGGGTGGGTTAGTCCACGTCCCGGATTTCACCGGTTTCGGGGTCGTAGTCGGTTGCGTCACGGACGGGCTGGTGCATGCGGGCCATGAACGGGTTGTAGAGCGTCAGTTCACCGTCCTCGTTGATGTAGGCTGCGGCGCTGCTGGGTGGTTTCTTGGGCGCCTTGAATGTCGCGGTTGCGCCCATGCCCACATCGCCGGATTTTCCGAGCGCATAGTTGATCTGGATCGTCATGCTGCCCTGGCAGCCTTTGGGGCCGTGCTCTTCATTGTGGTCGAGCAGGTCGTGCTGCAACTGCTTGTGACCGGCCATCACCTCGGCCAGAAAATCGCCGCCGTCGAACAGGGCAAGGATCTGTTCCAGCGTGCGCATGCGGTATGGGTCGTGCGGCTCTGCCTTGGCGAGAGCGGTTGTGTCTTTGCGTTTGGTCATCACGTTCGGGGTCCTTTCGTGGTTAGGGGCGGTCTGTTTGCGTCAGTCGCGCGGGGCGGCGATGCGTCCGGTCCATGCGTCGAAATCGGTGTGCAGTGCCTGAAACCGGGCGCGGGCGGCGGTGTCGGTGGTCAGCGCCGTGCGGCTGGCGATGCGACAGACCGTGCGCAGGTATTCGGCGGCGGCGCTGGCGCTGAACTGTCCGCCGGGAAATCCGCAGCGCAGCGCCGCGAAGGTCTGAAACCGGGGATCATTGCACAGGATGCCAGCCTGTTTTGGCGCGGGCATTTCGGAGAATGGGATGCGACCCGTCACTGCGCCGCCCTCGACCTGAGTTCGTGATTGATGGCGACGGCGTTGTCACGTTCCTCAATGCCGGTGTCCGGATGGTTCCAGATAAATTTGCAGGCAAGCCGGATTGTGTCGTCGTCAAAATGCACCAAATCGGCGAGCACGGCGCGGGCGTAAAACAGCGCGTCCGTGCCCGCCTGCTGACCGCCGGTTGGGTCGGTGTGAGTGGTGGTGGCGGTCATGTGGGGGTCCGGTCTGGTGGGGAAAGAAAGAGCCGGGGGCGCAAGGCCCCCGGCAGGTGCCGCAGCGCACCCCAGGGAGGAGGTTGGCAGTGATTGCTGCGGTTGTGGCATATCAGATCCATATCCCGGATCCGATGGCGCGCAGGACGGCGTAGGCCGTCGCGGCGATGGCCAGAATGGTGCTGAGGATGATCAGAACCGAAACCGCGACCCCGTCCATCGGGCCGCGCCCGGCCTCGGCCCCGGTGATCAGTGGATCATCGAGCGACTCGGGGGTGCGGATGGGGCCGGTCATTGGATAAACTCCGCGTCCGGACGGACCGGCAGGTCGCCACGCAGGATCATTATGCCCGTGCCGACCTCGGTCTGGTTCCAAATCGCATCGATGATTTGGTCGCTGCTGGGGTCCAGGTCGCAAACCTCGGCCAGAAGACCGGCAATCCGATCGGCCTCGGCCACCAGAGCGTGCGCCATGATCAGCAGGCAGTTGGCCCGGGCGCGGGTTGCATCGTCGTGCAGGGGGCTGGGCTGTGTCATGCTGCGTCACCGCCGGTGGGGGCGGGGCGCATGGCGCGCAGGGCGTCGATGGCGCGGCGGGTGGCCGGGAAGGCGGCGATGCGGGCGGTGTCGATCGGGTTGGCGCCTTGGATCAATCCGTGCGGGCCGGGATCGGGCGGGCCGGTGAACTGGTCAAACAGAGGTCGGGCGATCCGCCGGGTCGCGGCGCGGGTGACGGGATGGCCCTGCGCCTCTTTGAGAGTGAACCAGGCGTTTTGCAGCACAGCGGGAATGATGCGGTCGCCGTCTGTCGGACTGAGCGCGGTTGCGCGGGCCTCAAGGATCTGGTCGGGGGTGGGGTGCATGGGTGCTTCCATCTGGGGTGATGGGGTAACAATTGTGGACAAAACGTCCATTGTCAAATCATAAATGGACGATTTGTCCATGCCTAATCAGTTGACGCCAATTAGGGAAAGTGAACATTATGAGAACATATAAGGGATTCTAGGAGATTCGAGCATGCCGCGATACAGCGTCAGCGACCGGCTTTTGTTTCTTTGGTGTGATTTTTGGGGCGAGAGTGTTGACGCCGCTTTTCAGCGCCCGATGTTTTCAAGGTTGCGCAAGGCAGAGGTAACTTTTTCAGGAATCCCGGTCAGACGGCCTCGGTAAAGGTAGTCCATCGAAACATCCCAACGTTCTGATATTCTGAACCCCATGTCAGCGTTTAGCGGTTTTTTGCCTTGGATTATCTTTGAAAAACTCGATGGGTCTATGCCAACAGTCGCGGCAAACTCTCCATCTTTCAACCCGCTCGAAACCAAAACGGCCTCTACCCGGATGCCAACACCATCAAGGTCAATCTTAGGAAGGTTCATGCGTTTGATCATGACTGCATTGAGCGCTAACTGGACGAAACTTCCATAAAAGTTTCATCCATGGTTGACACATGGACGATTCGTCCATTATCGCTTGCTCATGGACCAAATTTCCTCTGTTACTGACCTGATTAACTTGTGGCCACGCCGCGCCGATGTTGCGGCGGACGTTGCTTGTCACTTCGGAAGGCAAGTCAGTGCGGACCAAGTCCACAAGTGGGCGCGTAAGAACTGTATACCGGCAATGTATCATCGCGCGGTCATCCAAGCTGGCGAGATGAGAGGGTTTCCTGTTTCTGCAGACATGATGGTGGATCTGCACGACAGAACTGTGCCACAGGATGCGGCCGCATGATCTGCCTCGCCTCGTCATCCATCTCCTGCCAGCCCAAGATCGCTAACGAGGCGCCGTTCCCCTTCTCCAAGCTTTCGCCAGCGCCTTTGTCCTTTTTTGAGGTACAGCAAGCGGATGATGCGGCATTGCAGGCCGGTACTGCGGGCACGCCCCCCGAAACGCTGCGGGGTGCAGCATGAGCACTGCACCCCGTCCCGCCCTTTCCGCTGTTGCTCCATCAACTGTTCCTTCACAGGACAAAGGTGGAGCAATTATGCGGAAAAATCTTGCCAGAAATTTCATTGTAGATTCAAACGGTTCGATGGATGGGCAGCATCGGTCGCGGTCGCGGGACTGGTTTGCGGCGCTGTTGTGGCGCGCGTTTCCGGCTGATTCGGAGGCCAGTCTGGCCTATCAGGCCGCGCCGGTGCTGGGTGTGTCAGAGCGGCAGGTCCGGAATTGGCTGCGCTGCGAGAATGACGCGTCGCTGACCTATGTCACTGCCGTTCTGGTGTTGGCCGGGTTCGAGGCGTTGTTCGAGACCGGCGGGCGGGCGGCATGACGCTGGTGGTGACGCTCTTGCGCGGTTTGTCGGTGCGTATCCGGGCGCAATTCTGGTCCGGGCGCGCCTTCATTCACGAGACGATGGCGCGCGGGTTCGCATTTCGGACGGCGCGGCATGAGCGGCTGGCGCGTGAGGCGCGGTCGCGTGCGGAAAAATTTTTCCGCACGCTTGATCGGTGGCGGTCCTGATGGCGGTTCGCATTCTGCCAGGTGCCGAGGTGCTGCAGGCGCTGCGTGATCAGGGTCTGACCGTTGTGGCGATTGCCGAGCGGTATGGCGTTCGCCGCGCGGCGGTCAACACTGCGTTGGCGAAAGCCCGCGCGCGGGGTGTCAAGGCGCGGGCCGACGCACAGCGGGCGGCGCGGGATGCTGCGGTTGTGGTGCCCGAGGTCGCGGCCCATCCGGATCTGACGGTTGAGCGCGTCGCGGCGCTGATCAGCACCACGGGACGCTATTGCGAATTGTGCGCGCTGGCCGCGCGCTGGGACGAGCCGCTGCGCCGGGTTCAGGGTTGGTGGCACAGGGTGAGGGTTTCACAATGACGGTAAAGAGGCACACCTGCGTTCTGGTCACCGATGCGGACCGTGCTGCGGTGCGTTGGTTCCATGCCGAGGGTCTGACCGACGCGCAGGTCGCCGCGCGCATGGGCTGCACTGCGGACCGGGCGGCGCGGGTGCGGCGAATGCTGGGTCTAAGGGCGCACCGCGTGCGGGCGTCGCCGCTGCTGGCACGGCGGGGGCTGTATGATCAGGGGTTGTCGGATTCCGAGATCGCGCGGCGCGAGGGCTGTTCGGCTGCGGCTGTCACGGCCTGGCGCAGGCGCCTTGGGTTGGCGCCGTATTATGCCCCCGGTCGGGATCTTGCGATACGTCTGACGCTGTATCGCAAGGGGCTGACCGATCAGCAGATTGCGGACCATCAGGGCATCTCTGGTGCGACTGTCCGCAGTTGGCGGATAAAGCTGGGTTTGGCGGTGAATCGGTCGCCAGATGAAACCCATCCCGTGCGGCTGCAACTGTACCGCGACGGTCTGTCCGATGTGCAGATTGCGCGGCGGCAGGGGGTGGCTGCCAACAGCATCGGTTCCTGGCGGCGGCGGCGCAACCTTGCGCGCAATGTCGCGGTCACGGTGGCCCGTGCGGCACCGGATTCTGATCCGGCAGCGCGCATTCCCAATCTGCCGGTGGTGGGTGCGGACAAACGGGCCACCGATCTGCTGAATGCGGCGGAACGGGCTGTTCTGCACGGTCTGGTGACGCTGTACCGTCACGACAGCCCGCCGATTCCCGAGGACTTGGCCGGGCGCATCATGGCCGCGCGGGTTGCGCAGGAGGTGCGGGCATGAGCGCGCATTCGTCCCGTGCCATCGGGCGGCACCCGGATCCGGTCGGATTTCGGCGCGAGCGCTGGCCCGTCGGTCACGTCAATTTCGAGGTGATCGATCACCCGCAAGATTGCGTCACCTTTGCCCTGCGGGCGGATGTGGACCGGGGCGACGGCAAGCTGCCCCCGGCGCTGTTCTCGGCGCATGTGCCACGCGGCATGGCCACGCAGTTGCGCAAGCTGGCGCATCGTCTGGATGAATTGGAGGGCAAGCTGTGATCGATCCCGTTTCAATCTCGCATATCCGGCCATCACGGGCCCCGGATTTCGTCATCGGGGCGGGTGAGCGTCCGTACATGCTGCGCTGGTATATCCTGCCGAGGAACGAAGTCTTTAACGTCTACTATCACGTGATTCTGCACGATCATCCCTGGCCGAGTTTTTCGATCATGATGTCTGGCGCGATGTGCGAGGTGACGCCTGATGGTTCCCGTCTCATTGGTGCCGGAGATTGCGTTTATCGCGGTCCAGAGTTCTCGCATCGTCTTGAGCTGATTGATGGGCTTCCTGCTGAGACGCTGTTCATCACTGGGCCCAAGGTTCGGGATTGGGGCTTTCATTGTCCCAAGGGATGGGTCCACTGGCAGGAGTTTGTCGATCCGGGTGATGTCGGATCGGTCGGGCGGGGATGTGGGGAAATGTCGTGACGCAGATTCGCGCTGTTCCCACACTGATCGATGTGGCCGGTCTGCCCGAATATCCGATCTCGGCATCCGTGCGTCTGGACAGCCATGAATTCATCGCCTGGGAGTTCCGCCGGTTTCTGCAAAGCGAATTCCGCTGGACCGCTGATCATCAGGTAAAGAGTATCTGGTTTGATCTGATCCAGCAGGCGCATGAGCAGACGCCCGTCGGGACGCTGCCGGTCGATCATGCGCGTTTGGCCCGCATGGTGCAGCCGCCGGTCGATCCGGTGCTTTTCAGCGGATTGGCCGCTTTGGACATCGGTGTGCTGTATGGGTGGCGCAAGTGCGTTTGCGACAACGGCGATGTGCGTCTGATGCACGACACTGTCACGCGCGTGGTCATCAATGCCCTTAGCCGCAAGGAACTGAACGCCGCGCGGACGGATGGCGCCTCGACCCAGAAACGGCTGGTGCGGCTGGCTGAAACATTGGCCGGGATCGCTCCGGCCATCGCGATGGAACCGGCGCAGGTGCGCTGGGTCGACGCCCATATCCGCGACGCGATGGAAGCGGACGGCAACAAGAAGCGCACACAGGAACAGTTGCACGGCGCGATTCAGGCCTGCCTTGAAAAGGTCTGCGCCGGGTTCTTTCGCAAACCTCCGAAATAGGGCGGACATGTCGGTATGTGTCTGCGGACAGATACGGACATGTCCGGACAGATAACCAGACATGTGGCGGACATTTGCGGGCTATCTGTCCGCCACCAAAAGACAAGACATGAAATGGAAAGACAGGTTGCGCCGCACGGACGCAGGCGTGGCGATAGATCGAAAACGAGCAGGCTGAGAAAGGGGACAGGACGATGACGGACAGGACAGAGACCAACCGGGACCGTGTGCGCAGGCTGTTGATCACGCCTCTGGACGATCTGGGTTATCAGCGCCCGGCGGGGATCAAGGACGCACCGTGGCAGGCAGAGCGGGTCAAGCTTTGCGATGATCTGACCTATCTCAGCGATGACAGTCTGCGGGTGTTGTGTCAGATGTTGCGGACCAAGGGTCAAGGCAAGCGGCGCGGCGAGTGGTTGCGGCGCGGGCCGATTCTGAGTTTTGCGCAGATTGTCCAGGCCCGTCCGGTCGAGGAAATGCCAAACCTCGTGAGTTGGTTTCGGTCAGTCGAGGGACCACGCGCCGAGCGTCAGGGGGTGTTGGTCAACGAGTTCGAGTTCTTTGCCCGCCACCACCGCCCGCCCCTGAACGATGGCGAGCACCGCAAGATTGCCGAGTCAGCGCAGCGCGATGTGCGTTTGGTGCAGCTGGCGCAAGAGGGCCGGGTGCTGGATGCTGAGGACAGCGCGCGGTTGCAGCACTGTCTGACGTCAGCGCTTTTGGGACAGATTTGAGGATTTGAACAACGGAGGATTTCTGGTTCATCGTAGCTTTCAAGGAGCGAAGATGAACAAGACATCCGGAACGTCGAAGGACGCAGCTGACAAGCTGGTCAAGAACATCCGCCGCAAGACGCGGCAGACCTATTCTGCAGAGGAGAAGATCCGCATCGTCTTAGCTGGCCTGCGCGGTGAGGAAAGCATTTCGGTGCTATGTCGGCGGGAGGGTATCGCCGAGAGCCTGTATTACAGCTGGTCGAAGGAGTTCCTGGAGGCTGGCAAGCGTCGCTTGTCTGGCGATACGGCGCGCCAAGCCACGTCGCCGGAGGTGAAGGAGCTTCGCTCTGAGTCTTTGGCCCTGAAGGAATGCGTGGCCGATCTCACCCTGGAAAACCGTCTGCTCAAAAAAAGTATGACAGGGGCTGGGGAGGTGGAGGAATGAGATACCCTGCAACCGAGAAGCTTGAGATCATCCGCACCGTTGAAGGTTCGCATCTGCCCACCAAAATGACGCTGGATATGCTGGGCATTCCGCGCACGGCTTTCTACCGCTGGTATGATCGCTACGTCGAGGGCGGGTTCGATGCGCTGGCCGATCGGTCTCCTCGACCAGGGTCGGTCTGGAATCGAATACCCCAAGACCGGCGCGATGACCTGATCGAGTTTGCGTTAGAACATGAGGCGCTGACGACACGTGAACTGGCGGTCAAATACACCGATGAGAACCGGTATTTTATCTCGGAATCATCGGCTTACCGCATTCTTAAAGCAGCTGATCTGATCACGGCGCCGGACTATGTGGTGATCAAGGCCGCGGACGAGTTCACGGACAAGACCACGGCCATCCATCAGCTCTGGCAGACCGACTTCACCTACTTCAAGATCATCGGCTGGGGCTGGTATTACCTGTCCACCATCCTCGACGACTACAGCCGCTACATCATCGCCTGGAAGCTTTGCACAAACATGCGGGCCGAGGACGTGACGGACACGATTGAACTGGCTCTGAGCGCATCGGGCTGTGACCAAGCCGTCGTCCGGCACAAGCCGCGCCTGCTGAGTGACAACGGGGCCTGCTACATCTCTGGCGACCTCGCCAAGTGGTTGGGAAATCAAAAAATGGACCACGTTCGCGGGGCACCATTCCATCCGCAAACCCAGGGCAAGATTGAGCGCTGGCACCAAACTATGAAGAACCGGGTTCTGCTGGAAAACTACTACCTGCCCGGCGATCTCGAACGCCAGATCGGGGCCTTCGTAGAGTATTACAACAACGCGCGATACCACGAGAGTCTCAACAACGTCACGCCCGCCGACGTCTACTTTGGGCGCGACAAAGCCATCCTCAGAGAAAGGAAGAAGATCAAGATACTGACAATCCGCGAACGCCGCTTGCAACACCAAAAACAAGCCGCATAATCAATCACACAAACGAGCCAGAGCCTCCAATGCTCAAGCCGCTCTGATGTCCCATTTTATATGACGACGGACAGTCAATGACTTCGAGGCTGCGTACTATCAGGCCAACGCCACCTGAATGACATACCACGTGCGGCTGCGGTATCCTACCGCGGCTGCACAACGGGCACCCTTCCGCCCGGACCGGCTTTGTTCCACAAATCCTGTCGGAATTGTCAGGTTGTTGATGTCGGGTTGAGTTCGTTGGTGAAGCCCAAAATCAAACAGTCAACTCGTCAGTATAGCCCGTGGTGTTTCGGGCAGACAGACTGGCTGACTGGTCATGCACGGACGGAAACCGCTGCGCTTGGCGCGGGGATTGAAACGGCCCATGATTTTCTCGCGCCGTCTTGTATGGCGGTGGGAGCCCTCGCTTGGGTTGTTCAATCCCTAATGCTGACAATGCTCGATGCCGAGTGCGATCTCCCCCTTCGCCGCGCCGTAGGATCGCAGCTTAGGCTCGGCAGAGAGCCGTGTGTCTCTCCGCCCCGCCACAAGTCTGCTCACTACAGTTTTTCCTGCCATCCTGCGGTTTGTGGCGATCGCGCTATTTCGCGGTCGCGCGGCTACATGGACTCCGCGTTCGTGCGCACCAGAGGATTACGTGGTCGGCACCGTTCCGCCATCGATAACATATTCGGCTCCGGTGATGGTGGCTGCGCGGTCCGAAGCAAGGAAGGCGATCAGGCTCGCGATCTCGGCGGGTTTCGAGGGGCGCCCGATTGGGATTCCCCCTAGGCTGTCCATGATGATGCGGCGCCCTCCCTCGAGGTCGGTGTCTGCGTCCGCGGCCACGCGTTTCGCCAAGCGGACCGAGGCCTCGGTCTCGATCCAACCAGGGGCCACGCGGACCACGCGGATGCCCTTGGGCGAGACTTCCTTGGACAGGCTCTTGCTGTAGGTAGACAGGGCCGCCTTGGCGGCGGCATAGGCTGTGGTCGCCTCGGGCAGCGGCAGCAGGCGCTGGATCGAGGTGACGTGGATCACCGCTCCCGCGCCCTGCGCGACCATGCCCGGCACCAGTGCGCGGTCGAGGCGCAGGGCAGGCAGGAGGTTCAGCGCCAGTTCGGCTTGCCATTCAGCCTCGCCCAAAGCCGCAAAGCCGCCGCCGGGGGCCGAGGAGCCGCCCAGCATGTGAACGATGATGTCCGCGCCGCCCATCCGGGTCTGCACTGCCGTAGACACGGTTTCGCATCCTTCCAGCGTGGTTAAGTCGGCGGCAACGAAAAGGTCGTCCGGCAGGCCCGCGGGAGGCTTGCGCGCCGTAGTCATGACCTGTGCGCCCAGTTCACAGAACAGCGCCGCAGTCGCCGCACCCGCGCCCTGAGTTCCGCCTGTGATCAGTGTGCGCTTGCCCTTTAAAGTTACGAATTCCGACATCATCCGATCTCCAGGTCCGTGATGCGGTCGCCGTTCAAGCCGAAGGTGAAGGTCAGCACCGCAGGGCTTCCGGGAAAATCGCCAGTGACGTTCGCCTGGACCACGGTCTTTCCGCAGGCCTCGGTCGTGCCCATGGGTTCCACGTGGTGGCGATACTTCGCGTTCGCGGCGACCCACCAATCGCTGATCGCCTGCGGGCCACTGTGACTGCGTCCTTCGTCATGGACGATGGCATCATGGGCAAAGGCCGCAGCAATAGCGTCACGGTCCTGCGGCGCTCGGGCGGTGAAATAAATGTGGATCGGAGATGGGAGTTTCATGGAGGTCGTCCTTTCGATTCTCGTCATGGCCAATATATGGCTGGACTGCTGTGCAGATAATCGGGATAAATTGGCATCTGACGATGACAGAATCGGGACAATGGAAGCAGGGCTGAAGGGTCTTGAGGCAGTGATGGCCATCGCGCGGCTCGGGTCGTTCCGGGCAGCGGCGATCGATCTCGGCATGTCGACCACGGCGCTGTCGCACACCATCTCGCGCTTGGAGACCAGTCTTGGCGTGCGATTGTTCAACCGCACGACGCGCAGCGTCTCGCTGAGCGATGCAGGACGGAAGTTCGTCGAAGGCATCGGTCCGGCGGTGTCCGAAATCCGCATCGCAATGGAGACAGCGCAATCCCAACGAAGCAGACCGTCGGGGCTTTTGCGGATCAACGCCTCTAAGCAGGCGGGGCGCGAGATCACGCCGCTGGTTCTGAACTTCCTGCGTCGCTTCCCCGACATGCAGATCGACCTGGTCACCGAGGGACGGCGGGTCGACATCGTGGCCGAGGGATTCGACTTGGGTCTCCGGCCCGCCGATCTGGTGCCCCGCGACATGATCGCCCTCCCTCTGGGCAGGCCGCAGCGCTATGCCGTCGTGGCCGCGCCCAGATGGATCGCGGACCACCCCATACCTCTGACCCCGGGTGACCTACCGTTGGAGGATTGCCTTCGCGTCCGCCTGCCCAACGGTGCGCTGTTCCGCTGGCACTTCGAACGCAACGGCGAAACCGTGCAGATCGAGGCCAATGGCCGTTTGACCTTGGACGAGGCCGCGATTGCGCGCGCCGCCGTCTGTGACGGAGCCGGGATCGGCTTCTTTATAGAACAGGATGTGGCCGAGGATATCGCCACCGGCCGAATGGTCCGCCTTCTGGAAGACTGGACCCCGGCGCGTCCCGGTTTCAGCTTGTATTACCCAAGCAGACGAAATCCGTCGGCGGGGTTCAGCGCGTTCCTCTCCATGGTCCGTGACGCAGCGGCTGGGCAGGTCAAGCAAGCCAGACTGAAATAGGCGACGAGAACGAACTGGCCCGCCGGGCAGGGCGAGGCGCAACGTTTTGCGGCAGCCCCTCGCAGCCGGGACGGGAGATCTTGCACACAGAAAACGTCCGGAAGGTCCGGGTAGCGGGTATCTGACTGGTAAGAATGCTGCGCGTTGCACCAATGCCCGCTCCGACGGGCCGCAACGCGGCATTATAGGGATCAGATGGATGTCCGGTGTGGGCCGATCGCAACGGCGCCAATCAAGGGCGGAGAACTGCCGTTAGCTGCACCTGCGAAAGTTGCATGTCAGACAGGCAAAAGCGGCCATTCAAGCCCTCGCGGTCCGCAGCCCACATGCTGCGCTGCGGACCAAGGTCAGCAATGCGCAGGAAGTGACCTTTGCAAACTCGTGGACAGCGACCTGCGCGACAGGCATGATCGGCCCTTAGAGGACGTTGAACTCGAATACCGGCGCTGCGGTGCAGAACCATCAAACAGCCCTCCATATGAGCAAACTGAAATGGCATCATGTCCTACCATCATCGTGCCAAACCACTTGAATTCGAATGATTGCAAATACTACCAGACTGTACAGACATACCCCAAATTATTTTTCGAAATAGATCTACAACTTCTTTTTAATCACCACCTTCAAAGTACCTTGACCTATCGATAGCTGAAAACAGAGCTTCTCGACGGGTGGGTGTCCTCCGAACTCCGCCGCCCCTACTCGTCAATGCGGGTCCTGAATTCAAACGTCGCGGTTGATCCTGGCAGCACCTCGCCAGTGCATTCCCACCTTATCCCACCCACGTAACCGACCGTCGCCGTATCAGGCAGCGCGAGGGTGCATTCGGTCCCGCTGCCGATTGTGAGCGTTTGTGTAATCCCGCCATCGAGGCTCGTGTAGGGGGGGGTGTGATCGTGGATCTGGACTCCGCGCACGGGTTCAATCCCGGTATTCACAATGCGGATCCTGTACAGAAGAATATCGGCAGGCCCCCCGCTGTTGGAATGCGTTTCGCCGGTCATCCGGGTCAGGTTTTCGACCGTTTTTTCGACGATGATCCCGCCGCCACTGCCGATGATAACGCGGTCGGTGTTGTCAGCCTGCACCGTGGCACTGACATCATCAAACGCGGTGGTCGCAGTGAGCCGATAGGTGACGGCGGCACCATCCGGCAATCCAGAACCCGTGGCAACGCGCGACAGGATGCAGATACGGTCGCCAGTTTCCACGGCAAAGGGTGCGGAAATGACAGCTCCGAGGGTGCCATCGCAATCCTCGTCATGAAACAGTGCAACACTGGCCGCGCCCTCGGATGGAAGGCTCAGGTCTTCGACGGAAAACGTGACGCTGCCCTTGCTGCCTGCAACGTAGTCGTGAAGGAGAACGGCGATCTGCCCCGATTGCGTATAGGTGACGGAATCTTCGGACAGCCGCGGCACGGGGATCAGGCCCAAGGCAAGGTTGCTCACGATGCTGTCGCTCGCGAGGTCCAGAAGAATCGCCCCATCGTTTGGCGGGGATGGCACGATCGCAGGCGAGCCTGAAGTGCTTTCGGAGATCGCCAGCATGCCGTCCGGCACCACCACCCTCGCGATTGCAGGCCCCTCGAAACCAGGTGGAAGATCTACGGACCAATTGCCAAGGTCATCCGTCATCGTCACCGCGATGGTCTGCCCCTCGGGCGTCTCGATCCTGACCGATACCGTTGCCAAGCCCGCCTCGCCACCATTAAGCGCACCGTCATGGGCACTGCCGTTTCCTGCGCCGGTGTCGGCAATGACCTGGCCCGAAAGCCTGGGGCGTGGTGTCCCGGACAGGGCGACAGCGTGATCCTCGACCTCGCCGTCCGGAGCAATCTCGATGGGATCCAGGTCGGCTTGCGTGGACCAGCGGAACCGCGCGAAGCTGGCCCCTGGCCGTGCGTTGGGGGGAACAACCACGGACAGCGAAATCACCCCGGCCCCGTTTGAGGTCACATCATTTGCGATTTGTTCGCCCGCCCCGAAGGTGCCGTCTCCGTTCCAGTCGATCCAGGCCTGCAGATATCCGGCCTCTCCTCCTGTTTCGCTCACGCTGATCTCGACGGTCTGGGTCGTGCCAACGGGCAAGGGCGGCAGAACAACGCCATCTTCGTCGTCGATCCCGCTTTCGTCATCCCCGGTGGCCGTCGCGTTTGTCTGCGGCGCCGACTCCGTATCTGGCACGGCAGAGCCCATGAACAACGTCTCATAGATCAGATGGTAAGGGCTGCCGTAATTCGCCGTTGCGGTGCCATCGGGTGCCGGGCCTGAAACCGGGCAATCCGCGTAGTCGGTGCAGATTGACGTCACCCCCGAAATTGACGCTTCCGCCTCTCCGATCCCGACGCCGAAAAACCCGAGTAGAGGATCAACGGTAAGGTCCAGAATCGGAGAGATCGCATCCACCAACAGACCGCCGACCAGATCCCCCACCAGAGGTTCGATCGTCGTATCAATCAGCGGACCAACCAGATTTCCCAGACTGTCTTCAACTTCCACGTCAAGGTTTTCCGCAAGGGTTCCGATGAGATCGCTGAACGATGAGGCGCCATCCCCGATGGCCTGCCTTTGCGGATAGGGTGGCGAGAAGAACAACGTCTCGCTTGTTTGCGGCGCGCTCTGCGCAAAGGATTTCACCCGCACGCCCGCGCTTTCCTGAACCAGACCTCCAAACAAGGAGACGTCAAGCTCGGCAACGGTCGCGAAGTCGACATCTGACTGCGCGATCGGCCGATCGCGGTTGAAGAATATGGCGTCGTCGATACCGCCCAGAAACAGGTCGATTGCACTGGGCGCAAGAATGACGCTGGCCGTCTTCGTCGCGGGGTCGGCCGACAGGATCGTGCCGTCCACGCGACCGAATTCGAAATAAAGATCAACGTCCCCCAAAGTGACATCTGTCGCGATCAGCCCCCCGACAAGTGCGCCGAGAGCACCGTCCAGCACAGCGGTATCCAGCTCGATATCGGCCAGATCCACGGAAAGTTTCGCGCGCACGGTCGAGGTATGGAACTGCGTTCCAGCCCCCCCGCATTCGAAATGGGGCGGCTCGACAACCTGCAGCAATATCTCTGCTCCGCCAATGCCGAATTGTTCCAGAATGGCGTTGTTAAGCGCGATGGGCTGTGTCGTGGTCACGACGTTTTCATAGTTGTAAAGTTGGATCGCCCCACCGATCAGGTCCAGTGCATTCAGCTCCAGCGTCGCCAAAGACCCTTGGGGCAAGCCGATCGTGATGAGGTCAGCCAGATTGATGGTCTGGTTCAGCTCGGCGATCGGCACGCTCAGGGCATTCAAGGCGTTCACCAACGCGGTATCACCATCAGCCTCTGCAACTGCGGCCGAGGCTTGGACAAGGTCCAGCAGGGTCAGGTCAACATTGGCGATCTGCCCCGGATCAGAAACCGTGACATCCTGCCCGTTTTCACCAAGAAGGCCCAAAAGATCAATGTTGGCACCGGCCATCGCATTCCAATCCAGAACGCTCAGGCCGACATCGGTGCCAAGCAACCCCGAAAGGATGGGGCCCAACAGCTCTGACTCGCTGGATTCCACACTGGCCATTCGGGGGCCTGCGAACACGCAGGCAGCCCCACAAGACTCCTGCGCCTGTGCCACGTCAGCCCCCGATAGCGAAAAAAACGCCAACAGAAAAACAACCACTTTCGTTCGCACCGCCTTGAAAAGACGGAGCAACCTCTGGGCAGGCCAGCAATATGAAATTGAGCGATCCATCTGAGTTCAAACCCCGCTACGGTCGATACCGTGGCTGTCCGGGACAACAGCGCAATGATAGGTTGGGCAATATTAAAAAACGTCTACTTGGTATTCCGTTACAAAATTCTGAACCGGGAGCCTCATTTATTGTGCGACCAGCGAAATAGGCGAGTGCCTCGTCAATCCTGCCAAGATCTAATTATCACGGAAAATCTAATCGGTCCCTGCCCATTGGTATGACTTCGATCTCTTAAGGATAGAGGTTCATGAAGGCCAACCGAGATTAATTCAGACAACATTAGAACGTAGCAGGTTTTCATTCGGTTTTCGAAAAAGACAAGGCTTGTTTGACATGCAGCGAATGACCGGTTTCCGCCCTTCGTGTCGGAGCCCCGCGTCATGCTGCGCCAGGCACAAATGTCGTGGAAGGGCTGACAGCTGCCATCGGGCAACCGGGATCTCATGTGATTTCGCTGCGGATGTGCTGCCGCACCGCCGCAAGGCGGCTTCGAGCCCAATGTGCTTGTTGCTGAAACGTGCATCAAGGAACGATAAGCACCTATTGCAGTCCTTTGCCGCGGCAAGTCGGGCACTCACTGGAGATGACTGCCAGCGCGAATATACATCACGCGCCAGTTATGGACGCGCGATGAATCCTTCCATGGGCCTATATTGAACGCCGCGGGTTTGTACGCGCTTCGTCCAATGCTCGTTGTTGCCCGCGCGATACGGTCGCGATTGGTGTGCCAAACAGTGCGTTTGCAGTTGCAAAATCTTCAGGCGTATCAATCTCGGTCCAATTCATCCCTGTGATATCCAGCGCATGAAAAGGCATCCCTTTAGCGATCAGCCGCGCGTAGGCCGCTTCATAATACTCCTGCGCATTTCCTGCGTTTTCCATCATCTCTTTCAACTCGGCAAATAGCAGTGGGCCTGTAAAAGCGCTGATTTTCTCAATTCCAATGGACTCACCGAGTGCCGTTTTGGGGTCGACTGTTTTACCAATCTCGCGGACCCGCATTTGATCATCTGTGATCACTTTCACCTCTTCATCGGCCAGCGCGATGTTGCGGTCGATGCACAGGACGTTGGGCAATTCACTGTCCACCAATGCACGCAGGATCTTCGTGTCGAACACTACATCTGCATCGAATTTGATGAACTCGGCAGTTCCCACAACGGTTGACGCAAGCATCAGCGAATACCCTGTGTTGGTATCACGATACCGGTCATTGATCACATATGTGACGCGGATTCCGCGAAACGTTTTATCAACGAACTGTTTGATCTCGTCTGCACGGTGGCCCAACACCAAAACGAATTGAGACATCCCGCAGCTTAGGCAATTGCGGATCATACGTTCCAGGATGACAGAGCCTCCAACAGACAGGAGGCTTTTTGCGCTTTTGTCCGTTAAAGGGCTGAGCCGTGAGCCGATGCCAGCGGCCAGTATAACGGCCATGGGTGGGCGATTGTTGTCGTAATTCATGAGTTTGTCCTGACTTCATTAGCGATGTGGGGGATTATTTCTGGATGATGCTCTTTTGGTTTGCGTCAATATTCTTGCCGCGCTGCCATGATTTTAGGGTTCCCCAAATCACCTGACTTGCTGCGAAAATCCACAGCATTGGTGTGAGTTGGTCAAAAATGAGCGCCGCTGACAGCATGAAGATGAACACGCCTTCGTCAAATGCCAGAATCTTTGGTTGTTCCTTCAATAGCCATTTAACATTTGCCACGACGCCAAAGCCCAAACCGGCCACCGGTTCCTGCCGTTTCAGGTGTACCATTCTTGCGGGATATTCGGGATCAAGCGCGGTTTCGATTTGGAGCGCGATGTACTTCACATAGCCGCGCAGCCCATAGAACGCGATGCCGATCAGGGCGAGGAATACCGGCACGACGCTGAGCGATTGCGCATAGGCAGCATAACCAGCCGCCCCAAACCATAGCGTGATCTGGACCTGATCTGTTAAACGGTCAAAGTAGCTACCGACCGGTGACGACACTTTTCTGTAGCGGGCCATTTGGCCGTCCATGCAATCCAGAATGTGGCTAAGATGGATCAGGATAGCCGCGGCCATGAACCAGCCAAAACCGCCGATCAAAATGCACAAGGTCGCGGCGACAGCGACCGCAAAGGATGCGGCGGTGAGACGGTTTGGCGTAATCGCCGGAATATCAACGGCCCAATAGTTTGCAAAGATCCCTAATGGCGCGGTGACAAACGAAGACCACCATTCGTCCTCTTTGGTCTTTGTCGTCCAAAGCCGCGTAATCTTATCAGTCATGATAGGATCTTTGCCAACTTTGGCTTTGGAAGTGCCTGAATGGTTGGTTTGGCGGTCATCGGTCTGATAGGGGCGATACCGTCGACGGCTTTTGCCTGCAGTTCTAGCAACACGCTCCTCAACGTGCTGAGGAAGAATTGAATATCATGATCAGATAATTCGCCGATATTGCCAACCTGAAAGACTTTCCCGGCAAAACAGCCTTTGCCCTCGTAGATGATAATTGATTTCTCGCGCAGCTTGTCTCGCAATTCCCGGATATAGATCGACGGGGGCACCCTGACTGTCGTCAGGATCGCGCACATGTCCTCTTCATCCAGAACAAACTCAAGATTAAGCTTTCGCATACCCAGCCGAAGCTGGCCCGCGCGGGCCCGTATCCGTGCGAAACGGTTGGCGACGCCCTCGGACAGAATGTTGGTGAGCGCTTGATCAAAGGCAAAAAAAAGCGGAACAGCAGGCGTATTGGGTGTTTGGCTATGTCGCTTGAGAAAGCCGTAGAACGTCGCGAGGTTGAGGTATGTTGTCTTGGCGGCATGCAGTTTCAGCTTTTTGAACTGTTTCTTGCGCCCGATCACGAATGAAAGTCCGGGATATGACCCGATGGCCTTGGAGCTGGAACTAGAACAAAAGGCAATATTGCAACCTTCCATATCAACGACTTCGGCACCGACAGAACTGACGCCATCGACGACAAAGATCGCGCCATGGGCCTTCGCCATTGCACCGATCGCAGCGAGCGGGTTCAGCATCCCAGAGCAAGTCTCGTGATGGACCATCGCGATTGCATCGATCTTATGGGCAGCAAGGTAGGTCGCGATCTGGTCCGGATCGAAAGGCATTCCCCAAGGCTGTTGCAGTAGATAGGTGTGCTTGTTGTGAATGAGCGAGGTTTTATGCAAACGCTCCCCAAATTCGCCATTCGACAGGATCAGAATCGCGCCGGTCCCTACCACAGAGGACAAGATCGCCTCATTTGCGGCAGTCCCTGAGCCAGTGATAACAACGGCGCGGTAGCGGTCGCGTTTTTTAATTTCGAACAGCGAAAGCAGCTTTTGTTCTATGCTCGCCAATAGACCATCAAAGTCGGGTTCGCGGTGGCAGATGTCTTCTTTGCAGATCGCATTGCGAAGGGAAGCGGCCACATTGACGGGGCCGGGGGTGAAAAGCAGGTATTTGTCCAAAACAAGTTCAATCTTCTTCGACCTCATGTGCCTGGACACAAAGCCGCTACGCCCATGATATCTCCACGTGCGAGGAACGCGCGTGAACACCGAGAGGGCACAAATCGATTTCGAAAACACAGCCTGAAAAGATGCCGTGGAATATGGCGTCCGGAAATTGAACGCAGGCGGTTCTGAAAAAGACTTCACTCCACACATCTCGTGGAATTGGACATCATTGCGTGCTGAAAACCAGCGCACCGTCGGCCTAAAAAACCTATTCAAATGTCGTGGTAGGCAGGCAAGTTGCGCCGAAGCGGGTAACCTTGTCGCGTATTGTCTGCGATCCTGACTGATCGCGAAGATGCATAATTACAGAGCAAAAACGCAAATAGCAAGCGACCTATGCGGCGCTTGACTGGGCGCGTGCCGGGCCGTAGTCCACGGGTCTTATGGCCAAACTCATGCCACTCAGTGATCTAGCACCACACTATGACGGCATACTCTGCGACATCTGGGGTGTCTTGCACAACGGCGTTGCCGCCTTTCCGGACGCGGTAGATGCCTTATGCAGATATCGGGCACAGGGCGGGATAGTCGTGTTGATCACCAACGCTCCGCGGTCCAACCATGTTATCTATCCGCAACTGGCGCGACTTGGCGTCCCGCGCGAAGCCTTTGATGCCGTGGTCACATCAGGCGATGTGACCACATCGCTGCTGCAAAAGCGGCCCGACACGCCTTTGTTTCACTTCGGCCCGGTGCGGGACCAGTCTATCTTGGAAGGCCTGACACACCCATTGGTCGGCAGTCGGGACACCAAGCTGTGTCTACTGACCGGCCCTCTGGATGACGGGATTGAAAGCGCTGACATCTATGAACCGCTATTGCGGGAAATGCGGGGCAATGCAATCGATATGATCTGCGCCAACCCTGACTTGGTCGTGAGAAGCGGTCACCGCATAGTGATCTGTGCGGGATCAATCGCGCAGCTCTACGCAAAACTTGGCGGCAAAGTCACCTATGCGGGCAAGCCAGAGGCACCAATTTATCAAGCGGCCCTGACGCAAATGACCATCATTGCGGGGCGCACGATTTCAAAAAGTCGAATACTTGTTGTGGGTGATGGCTTGCCGACAGATATCAAAGGCGCTGCCCAGAACGGATTTGCCGCTTACTTTGTTGCGGGCGGCATTCATGCCACCGACATGGGTGACATGAAAACCCCCGAGACATTAACGCGTACTTATGGCCTGATCAGACATCAGTTTTCCGACCTCGAGCTTGCCGGTATCTGCGACCATTTGCGCTGGATCTGAACGAAGAAGAGAGAACCGAGATCACTCTTGCTAGCCGTAGTCGCAAGCGATTTCACCTTGCTCACTTCGGTCGCAATGCGACGAAACCCACCATTGGTAAAACTGCAGCGAATTCACACTTCGTCCGCTCTGCCGACCTTCACCCACCGAAAATGCTGCACGGTGGACGAATGGCCGGTCTGGTGAAGCTGCACCGCAGCGCTCGGCAATGAAGCGAACGGCAGGTCAGGGCCGGACGTGACTGACCTCACGCCGAGGGTCTGGTGTGGTGGGCAGGGCCGCTTTGGGCTGGGGGAAGCGATCGGCGAGCATGCTAGATCCGCTCTGCTTTTCTTGGACGATGTCCTGTGCCATCCGCCAATCATGGAAGTCGTCGCGTCGGTCAAGGAACATCCGCAGCGTACCAAACACCAACATTGATCCGGTGGGTTTGAGCACTCGCGCAACTTCTGTCGGCCATCCATCCGGCCATCGGTCCCAAGCCAAGGGGGTCTGTTCGTACGTAGGGTCGGTTACCACCGCATCGATGCTCTCAGACGGCATGCCTCGAAGCACCTCCATGCAGCTCCCATGGATCAGTTCACATCCCATATACGCCGTCCTCTATGCGATGGGGTTGCTCTTTGGCTCGTTGAATCTGTTTTCGCGGCTCCAGACTGTGCAGATGGGCGGGACGAACGCATTTCGGGTTGTCGCAGGAGTGGCAAACCAGCATTGGGCCGGGGTCGGTTCCAGTCGTCATAGCATACGATATTTGGTGTGCCCGGAATTGTGCCCGGTTTCTGGGAAGTCGGACCGGACCATACCCACGCCCCAACGACGCAAGCTGCCATTCCCAGCTCTCGCCCGACCTACCCACTGGCCCCCAAAAGTACCTTTCAAAATCTGGACTTAGCTTCCAAAGCGGGATAGATATTTCTTGCTGTGCCGGGTTTTGTGTGACTGTGCCGACATCTTGTGGCCGTTGTGGCCGCCTTGTCTGACGGATTTCGGGGTGTTCACCATCATTTTTCGCAGCGAAACCAACTGGTTGCCCGCGTGGTGGAATGGTAGACACAGGAGACTTAAAATCTCCAGGCGCAAGCCGTACCGGTTCGAATCCGGTCGCGGGTACCAGCGAACAAGGTCCGCTCAACGGGCCGCCACGGGCAATAACCGCGCTGATGACTGATATGACACCTCTTTTGGCTGTAGATGGCGGCGGCACAAGCTGCCGTTTTGCATTAATATGGGAGGGTCAGAGACTCGAACACGAAGGTCCGGGTGCCAACCTGACCAGTGATTTCGATGGTGCGGTTGCGGCCCTGTGGGAGGGGCTAGAGGCGCTGTCGGCCAAGGCGGGTGTGCGGCTGGATGTGTTGGCTGAGGTGCCGACCTATCTCGGCCTTGCCGGGATGATCAAGCCCGAGTTGGGGTCGCGTCTGGCCGATGCTATTCCGCTGGCGCGGCTGCGTGTGCAAGAGGATCGTCCAGCCGCCGTCGTGGGTGCGTTGGGTCTGCGGCGTGGCGTGGTGGCAGGACTGGGGACAGGATCGTTTGTCGCGCGTCAGAGCGCGGGTGGCATGGCTTTTGTTGGCGGTCACGGGCTGGTTCTGGGGGACGATGCATCCGGGGCGTGGATGGGGCGCAGTCTGCTTCGCCAGTCGCTGCGGGCGTCCGAGGGCATGTGTGACGCCACCGAACTGACCCGCGAAGTGATCGACACGTTTGGCGGCGCGTCTGAAATCATCCTCTATGCCCAGGCCGCGCGCCCGGTGGATTTTGCCCGTCTTGCGCCAATGGTTGTCGCGGCCGCCGAGGCCGAGGATGCGGTGGCTGTGGCGCTGCTGCAGGACGGCGCGGCCTATATCGAGCGGGCGCTGCTGGTGTTGGGCTGGCGTGCGGGTGAGGCATTTTGCCTGCTGGGCGGTGTGGCCAACGCCTACGCTGGATATCTCGGCGTCGAAATTCAGGCCAGTTTGGTGGAACCCGAAGGTCGCGCGCTGGACGGGGCGCTGGTTCTGGCGGAACGTTTCGCCGCCGAGGTTACGGCGTGACAATACAGGTGCTGACGGGCGCACGGATCTTTGATGGTGCCGTGTTGCAGGATGGCAAAGCCGTTGTCGTCGAGGGCGCGCGGATCATCGCGCTGGTCGATGCCGGGGCGCTGCTTGTGGGCGCGCAAGTAGTCCGGCTGAATGGTGGCATCCTCGCGCCCGGTCTGGTGGATGTTCAGGTCAATGGCGGTGGCGGGCTGTTGTTCAACGATTCGCCCGACATGGACACATTGCGCTGCATGGCCTCCGCGCATGCGCGGCTGGGGGCGACAACAATTCTGCCGACGCTGATCACTGACACACCCGATCGCGTGGCGGCTGCAGTCGGGGCGGTGCGCGCTGCGCTGGATCAGGGGGTGCCGGGGATTGGCGGGCTTCACCTCGAAGGGCCGCATCTTGCGCGGTCGCGCAAGGGTGCCCATGACGGCGATTTGATCCGGCCCATGGCCGCAGAGGATTTGGCTGTGTTGCAGGATGCCGCCCGGGATTTGCCGACTCTGGTGGTGACGCTGGCCCCCGAGAGTGTGACCCCGGATCAGATTGCCGCGCTTGTTTCGGCGGGGGCGGTGGTGTCGCTGGGCCACAGCGATTGCAGTCATGCACAGGTAACGGCCGCCGTGGCCGCTGGGGCCAGCATGGTCACGCATCTTTTCAACGCCATGAGCCCGCTGGGCAGTCGTGAACCTGGGTTGGTGGGGGGCGGCGCTGGGCGCGGGTGCGCTGCACGCGGGGCTGATCGCGGACCTTCACCATGTGCATGGGCAGACGCTCTTGCTGGCGCTGCGTGCCAAGGTCGGTCCAGGTCAGATCTTTTTGGTCAGCGATGCGATGGCCTGTGCCGGGGTGGAGTTGCCTGAATTCGTTCTGACCGGCCAGCGCGTGTTCCGGCAGGGCGGTCGCTTGGCGCTGGCGGATGGGACTCTCGCCGGGGCAGATCTGGATCTGCCGCAGGCGTTGCGCAATCTGATCGGGTTGGGTGTGCCGCTGGACAATGCTCTGGCGATGGCAACCGCAGCCCCTGCTGCGGCCATCGGGCGTACGGACCTTGGGCATATCAAGGTTGGCGGCGGTGCCGATCTGGTGCATCTGGACGACCACATGGCATTGCAAGCAGTCTGGCAAGGCGGCACATCGCTGCGCCTTGGTTAAGGCGGCTCAGCGCGTGCGGCGCAGGCGGATCACCACGTCGACACTGGCAATCTCGGCCCCGTCCGGGGCGGTGGGCAACCGAGCGATTTCCAGCTGGTCAAGCGGCGCATCGGTCAGTCGACCGTCCTCTTCCCAGTAGAAATGCGGATGATCGTGGGTGTTGGTGTCGAAATAGCTTTTTGAGCCATCCACCGTCACCTCTTGCATCAGACCGGCGTCGCAGAATGCCTTTAGGGTGTTGTAAACCGTCGCCAGCGATACCCGTGTGCCCTGATCACGGGCCGAGGCAAACAGACTTTCTGCCGTGACGTGCCGGTTCTGCCCGTCCCCGACAAGCAGAGCCGCCAGCGTCACACGCTGCCTGGTCGACCGCAGCCCGGCGCGGTCCAGCCAATCAGTTCCCCGTTGCGCGGCTTGCGGTGTCATGCTGTGTTCGGTCCTCTTGCTGTGTGATATATATATAGAGCGTCATCCACTGGAATTTCAAACGAAATTGCCACACCCTGGTGCGCGGAACAGCCGCATACGCAGGCTTGCGCCCTGCGCTGCACGAGTGCTAGACGGGGACGGATCGGAAAAACCAACACATGAGGCGTGGCAATATGGCCGACTATCCGAGCCAGTTTGACAAAGATGACCTGCTGAAATGCGCACGCGGAGAGCTGTTTGGCCCCGGAAATGCGCAGCTGCCCGCGCCGCCGATGCTGATGATGGATCGCATCACCGATATTTCTGGCGACGGCGGCCTGCACGGCAAGGGCCATGTTTTGGCTGAATTCGACATCACGCCCGACCTCTGGTTTTTTGACTGCCACTTTCCTGGCAACCCGATCATGCCGGGCTGTCTGGGGCTGGATGGCCTTTGGCAGCTGACCGGCTTTAATCTTGGCTGGCGCGGCTGGCTGGGGCGCGGCTATGCGCTGGGCGTGGGCGAGGTCAAGCTGACAGGCATGGTCCGGCCAGACCGCAAAATGCTGACTTACAAGATCGACTTTACCAAGGCGATCCAGACCCGCCGCCTGACCATGGGCGTCGCCGACGGTATCGTCGAGGCGGACGGCGAGGTAATCTATCAGGTCAAAGACATGAAGGTCGCGCTGTCGGAAAGCTGAACGACCCGATCCACGCCGTCAGATTTCACCGTCCCGTACCTCTTTGGGGCGCGTAGTTTCGATGTCTGTGCGTAGTGCGCCCGAGAAGATCAGATAGACCCCCATCAATCTGGTTTCGTGCAAAAGACCGTACTCGCAATGTGGTCCCAAACCGGCGCGTCCTGACTGTCCGCGCCGAAAACGCGGACATCGGCATCCCGCCAACCTTGCGTCTCTCCCCCGCGATGCCATACACAGTCAACACTAATTGCAGGGGAGTGCGCGCATGCGCCGTGTCGTCGTCACAGGCTTGGGTATCGTCTCAAGCATCGGGAACAACGCCTCCGAGGTTTTAGCCTCGTTGAAGGCCGGGACATCCGGTATCACCGCAAATGCGGATATGGCTGAACGCGGGTTTCGCAGTCAGATCGCCGGCGATATCAAGCTGGATGTAAGCGAACATGTCGAAAAGCGCACATTGCGCTTTATGGGGCCAGGGGCGGCCTATGCCCATATTGCGATGGCGCAGGCGATTGCAGACGCGGGATTGGAAGAGTCCGACATCGTGAACCCGCGTACCGGTCTTGTGGCCGGGTCCGGCGGACCATCGACCAGCGCCATGCTGATGGCGCATCAGGTGGTGCTGAATTCCGGCGCCCCAAAACGGATCGGACCATTCGCCGTGCCCAAGTGCATGTCGTCAACGATCTCGGCCAACCTTAGCACGGCCTACAAGATCAAGGGCATCAACTACTCCATCACTTCGGCTTGCTCGACCTCGCTGCATTGCATCGGCAACGCGGCGGAACAGATCATGATGGGCAAGCAGGACGTGATGTTCGCCGGTGGTGGCGAGGAACTGGACTGGACATTGTCCTGCCTGTTCGACGCGATGGGTGCAATGTCGTCCAAATACAACGACACCCCGGAAAAGGCGTCGCGCGCGTTCGACGCGGGCCGCGACGGTTTTGTGATCGGTGGCGGCGGTGGCATTCTGGTTCTGGAAGAGTTGGAGCACGCCAAGGCGCGCGGCGCCAAGATCTACGCCGAAGTGACAGGCTACGCGGCCACGTCCGACGGCCACGATATGGTGGCGCCAAGCGGCGAAGGCGGCGAGCGGGCGATGCGGCTTGCCCTGCAAACCCTGCATGACCGCAAAGTCGGCTACATCAATGCGCACGGCACCTCGACCCCGGTCGGCGATGTTGGCGAAATCGAGGCCGTGCGCCGGGTATTCGGCGAAGGCCAGACGCCGCCCGTTAGCTCGACCAAATCCATGACCGGCCACAGTCAGGGGGCCACCGGTGCGCAAGAGGCGATTTATTGCCTGCTGATGCTTCG
>NZ_LDPY01000008.1 GCF_001038505.1 Puniceibacterium sp. IMCC21224 | reverse complement strand
TGGGCACCGGCAAGGACAGAGATCGCGTCAAAGCCAGTTCCAAAACCAGAAATTAAATCGCAAAGAGTAAACTGCTTTGATCCGGTCATGAGTCAGAAACCAGATCATTCGGGCGGCTTTACATAGGGTTCAATATGGCAAAATATCGGTGTCCAGGACGGCTGTCTGTAGTAGCTCCGCCCAAACATCCGTGTGATCGTCCACGATCACGTCGATATAACGCGCCGGTGCCAATGACACCTGCATCTCGGTGTCCGGGGCGATCTCGGCTTGTTCGGACATCGCCGGGCCCGGCGGGATAAAGATTATCTCGTCCGCGGCAAACATTTTGGAATCCTGTGTTGTGGTGCTGGTGATCTCAGCGAAATCGCCAGCGTTCACGTTGATCGCGAACGCCGAAAGCGTGCCCGCGAAAAAGTGCCCATCCCAAGGATTGCCAAAGGTCAGGTTGTGGTTGCCATACGACCTCAGTGGTGCAGACATGTCGGCGTCAGCCATGATTTCACCGTCCACTGCGATCGACAGGATGCCGTCGACCAGCGAGATGTCGATGTCATGTGTCGCCTGATCACTTAGATTGGCGCCATCGGTTCTGGCCCGGATCTGAAGCCCCTCGGTCGTCGTGGCGGACATGATCAGCTCGCCATATGCGTCGATGCTGACGATAAAGCTGCTGTGCAACCGGACCACTTCCCCCCAACTGTCGGCGCTGTCGGCAGTGAGGGTCATCGAGATGCTGAATTCGTCTTCTCCGAGAATCTCCGTCACATGCTCGCGCCCTACGCTGGCTGTGATACCGTCGCCGCCCAGTTTCAGGCCCGCTGGAGCGTCACTTGTCGCTGCCTGCTCACCGCCGCTGCCAGCCTCAAGGGAGGCGCTGCCCTCATCGCTCGCAAGAGAAAACGGTTTGCCGTTCTCATAAGCGACAAAGCCCTGGGTGGCATCATAGGCTAGGACATTCGGCCCCGCGACGCCGAGGGAAACAGTCTCGGCATCCGTACGCCCGTCCGGCAGCACGACGGTCAGAGTGACATCATAGGTGCCGCCATCAGTATAGGTATGGTCGATCTGGTCACCAGTGCCTGTGGTGCCATCGCCGAAATCCCATTGGAACGTGGTTCCCTCAGGCAATTCCTCGCGATTCAGCATGGCATAAGCCGCATCAAAGTGATGCAGGGCGCTGTTGCTGTCGTCTTTGGCCATGTGGAATTCCACCGTCAGGCCCGCCTCGCCCGCAGGTTCGCGGGTCCGCGCCGCCCCTGCACCCAGGATGTCCAGCATACCGCCTGTCACACTCTGGAAGTTATGGACGCCATCCGTGCTCTGAAGGGTGGAGGCGATGAAGACATCGCCGTAAAAGCCGGGGGCAGAGGCATCCTTGTCCTGAACGATGGCATTCTCCACGACCGTCCAGTCTGCCTGTGACGACCAGCCGACAATGGCAGATGTCGCATTGTTGGCAATTGTGACCGCAGTAGATGTCAAAGCTACGCTGATCTGGGGAACATCAACAGAGGTTCCGGTCGCATTGGTGCCATCAGCATGCAAGACTGAATTTCCCCGTATGACCAGCCCATCAGCCTCGCCCACCGCAATGCCATGCAGGTGGCCGTTCACGATAACATTTTCCTCGATCAGGATGTTGCGGTAGAACATCTCGGTTCCCGCCAGGCCGCGGTCGACCTGTTCGTTGCGCATAAAAATCGACTGGGTAAAGGTGCCAGTGCCGACGTCCAGGGTATTGCCGCGAATTGTGATGTCCGTGCTGGGGACATCTGTGCCTGAGGTCCAGAACTGGATCATGTCGGAATGATCCCCCGAGTTCACAGAGCCCCGGAAGTCATGGATGTAATTTTCCTCGATCAGGGCGCCGGTGATCGCGGTAAAATTCATACCATCCATGCGCAGGTCATGCAGATCATTGCCGCGCACCGTCACGTCACGGCTGCCGGTGACCGTCAGGCCACGGTGGAATTCGAAGAATTCACTGTTCTCGACCGTCACGCCGACCGAGTCGCGGATAGCCAGACCGATGCCATAGCCGTAGCCGTCATCGGTTGCCGACACGTCATGGGCCAGATCCCCGTTGAAGGTCGCATTCCGGATCACGATGTTTTCTGATCCCGCGACGCGGAACGGACTTTGCCAAATCGGATCCCCGGCCTCAAAGGTATAGTCGAAGGTGATGCCGTCAAAGGTGATGTTGCTGCCATCGGCCACGGTCAGTCCCGAAAAGACGGCCGGATTGTCCGGATCCGCAGAGACGATGGTCACGGTTGAGGAAAAGGTGATGGCGTATTTCAGATATGAGGTGAGAACCAGATTACCGTAATCGCCGGATGCCAACAGGATCGTTTCCCCGCCCTGGGCCTGGGATAGGGCAGTATGGAGTTCGGATGCTGAGGAAACTGTTGTTGAAGGAATCATTTTAAACTTCGGGGCCTATCATGCAATGGGTATCGCTATCTCTGATAGTAGCCACTTTGTATGCTTTAGCGGGGGCACAATTAGGGCAGGTTGGCGAAAAAAAGCATAGATTGCATACATATAGTATACTCTTTCGAAAGGATGCCCGAAATCGGTGCGGCGTCTTCCGAAAACATTCAACAAGTGGATGACAGAGCATGCCACGCCATCCTCGGGCGAACGGCGATCTTTCGCACCGTCAGTTGCGGCGGGAATGCTCAGGCAGGGCGCGGCGTGCCGCAGACTCTGACAGCATGCCGCGCACATGTGCTGGCGGCGGGCGGTTCAGGCTGGCCAGCAGCAGGGTCCAAGCCTCGCGGCGGTAGCCCTTGAGTGCAAGCTGCGCCGCCTTGGCCAGGGAATAGGCAAAGGCCGTCGGCAGGCCGACTGGAAAGTGCCGACGCATGAACCGCATCCGCGAGCGATGTTTGAAATACAGCGAGAAGGGACCGGCCGGCCGGTTCAGGTTCGCCGATCCGATGGCGGTGCCGGCGCGATGATAGATGATGCCGTCCGGACAGTAGGCTAGCGGAAGTGTCCCGCGGCGCAGGGCCCAGTCGACCTCTTCGTAATAAAGAAAGTAGTCTTCGGGCATCGGACCCGCTGCGTCGTAAAACGCGCGGCTGGCGACGATGCTGGCTCCCATGATGAAATCGATCCCGGCAGGGTCTGGCGGGGGCGTGTCGGCGTGGGCCTGGAACAGCGCGATGTTATCTGTCACCCCCGTGCGGCGGTTGATCCGGCCGCCATCGATCTGGATCATGTCTGGCTTGTCATAATACAGGACGCGCCCGCCTAGCAGGGAAAACGGGCCGGTGTCGAAACTCGCAAAAGCATGGGGCGTTTCCGGCGGCACGGCGCTGTCGGGATTCAGGATCCAGAACCGGTCGATCCCTTCACGCGCAGCGAGTTCGGCCAGACCGGTATTGACCCCAAAGGCGAAACCGCCGTTCACATCGGTTTCAATCAGTGTCAGCCGGTGGCCCGCGACCCGCTGTGTCCCCTCGTTCAGCTGGACCGGCTTTGCAACCGGGGCAAGTGGAAAGGGCATGTCCCGGGGGACGACATAGGGCTGTGCCCCCGAAGCCCAGGCGCGCAAAGTTTCGACCGTTCCATCGGTCGATTCATTATCAACCACGACGATGTCGAGCCACGTGCCCCGGGCGGCGAACAGGCTTTCCAGGCAGTCAAGAATCACGTTGGCAGCGTTGTAGGTGACGATGACGACACCGAGTCTGGGCAGGGTCATGGGGGTTTCCGATTGGCGGAGCTGTCAGGGGCCGGAGTCCGTCTTTGGGGCCACGGCGCGGGGGCGGACCGGAAACCGACTGTAACGATTGTTACGCTCGGGTGCCAGAGATTTCAGGACCAGAGGTTCAGGAGCCGCCACACCCCCGGAGGATATGGTGCGATGGTACCGCAGCTCGCGCGGATCGACGGCCCCGGACTCCATGTCTGGCTCTGAGGGGTCCGACGGCCGTGCCGAAATGAACCAGACCCCCGAGCCGAACATGAAGAGTATGAAGGAATAGATATTGGTCCAGATGTGCACCGTGCACAGGGTGAATGTCAGCCCTAGAAAGGTGAACACCCAGGCCCGGCGCAGCCGGTTCATCAGCACATCATCGCCAAAGTCGCGCCATATGACCCTTGCGATGACCAGGGCATAACCCGTTGCCAGAAACAGAAAGGCCGGAATGCCATAGCGCATGGCCAGCACCAGCCAGAAGTTGTCGACGCTGGCGGTGTGCATGAACGCCGGACGGTCCCAATCGTTCAATCCAATTCCGAAAACCGGATTGCTCCAGACTTCTTTCATGCCGTATTCGAAGATCAGTCCACGCCAATAGGCATTGTGCGGCGAAAAGGTTGCATAGGACATGAAAACCTTGATCGGGGACCGGTTCGACAACACGTCCACGACAACATAGCCCAGTGCAAAGAGCCCGATCAGGTACCACCAGCGCCATTTGGATCCATTAAAGATCGCGGCCCATAAAATCAGCGAAATCTGAAGAACAATCGCCAAAATGGCGCCGCTGGACAGGGCCAGAAATCCGGAAAGAGCAATGGCGGCACTGATGATGTAGCGGCGCGTATCGCCGATGATGCCCTTGAGTGCCACGAAACACAGCGAAAAGGCAATGGAACAGAACAGACCGAAATGGATCGGATGCGCAAAGACCGCCTGCACGCGCTCCAACCCCAGCCTGATGTCGATATGCAGTATCTGGACACTGGTAATCCCAGGCAAACTGCGCAGAATTTCGATGAGCGGAGGACGCCCGGTCAGGGCCTCGCTGATGGCAAAGGGGATCAGGCACAGGACAATGAGGATCAGCAAGCGGCAGAGCGCGACAAAGCTTTCGCGGGTCCGAATATAGGCCCGACCGACCGCGTAGCCGCCCAGAAACTCGATCCCGACCGATCCGGTCTGCTGGATGGCCTGTTCGGGATTGCTGATCGCGATCGCAAGCGAGCTCCAGATCAGATAAAGGATGAAGAGGATGTCTGTCGCAAAGACCCGCCCATAGCGGCCGCGCAGCATCTGGACCGTCAGCGGGATGGTCATGATCAGCAGGAACAGCCGCAGCGTGGTCATGAAGAGGGGGCCGACCCAAAAGGCGATCGGAATCGTCACGGCAGCGATATAAAGCAGCACCGGGACCGGTAGATCCCGCAGGATCGACGCGGGGCGGCTGGCGATGGCTTGAGCGGGGGCGCGTCCCGGTATCGGATCGGTCATCGTCGCGGTCACGGTCGGTTGCATCCTGTTTGCGGTAGGTCGGCGGGATCGGGTGCGGTCCTACGCAACCTTAGCGCAAATTCCCTGCCGACGCTTGGCACACGGCACTTTCCGGTTCGCATTGTGGCATGTCTGCACCGGTGCAGACAGGACAGGACCCGCGTCATTTCCCGCCGTTCAGCCACTGCGCCCCGATCCCGCTGCCGTCCAGCGGTCCGCCCGGTCTGGCGGCGAAAGACCCCGGGCGGTCCGGGGCGCGCAGCGCCGCAGGGAGGAACACGGTGCCATAGAACCCCGGCTCCATCCGTGCCCGGTCCTGCACCAAGATGTTCTGTTCGACCCGCCAGTCCGGCTGCCCCTCGGGTCCGACGATGGCGCTGGTCACATTGTGCGAGATCTCGACATCATGCGATGCTTGGGCCACCGTGATACGCGGCGTCCAGAGCTTGGGGTTGTTCTCGGCCCCCGCCGAGGCGGCATTGCGCACCACCGTGTTGTTGCGGATCGTCAAGCCATCAGTCTCTCCGACTGAGATACCGTGCAGATGCGCATTGATGATGACATTGTCCTCGATCAGGACATCGCGGTAATAAAGCTCCTTTCCCGCTTCGCCCAGGTCAACCTTTTCGTTGCGCATAAAGATGGACTGGGTGAACCAGCCCTGCCCGGAATTCAGCAGGTTGCCGCGAATGGCGATATCACGCGACGGTTCTGTGGTCCGGGTTGTCCAAAACTGGATCATGTCGGCATGGTCACCCGAGGACAGCGAGCGGGCGAAATCGTGGATCTGGTTGCCTTCGACCAGCAGATTTTGGACCTGGGAAAAGTTCATCCCGTCCATGCGGAGGTCGTGCAGATCGTTGCCGCGCAAGGTCACGTGGGCGCTTTTGTTAACCGTAAGACCCCGGTGGAATCCGCGAATTTCGCTGTTCTCGACTGTCACCCCCTCCGACCCGCGGATCGCCAGGCCGATACCTGTGGGAAATCCCTCGTCCTCAGGGCGACGACCCCAGGCGCGGTCACCGTCGATCAGCAATTCGCGTAAGGTTACACCATGGCTCAGTTCAACCCGGAAGGGCGCCTGCCAGAGCGGATCTTCGGCTTGGAACGTGTAGTCGAGCACAAGCCCCTCAAGCACCACATTCTGCAGGTTGCGCAGGATAAGCCCCGAGAACCGTGCCGGTTTGCCCGGGTCAGCCGAGCGTAGCACCAGCGGCGTCTCTGCCGTCGCTGTCAGATCCTTCAGCACCAGGGTCCCATAATCGCCGCCGGACAGCACGATCTGCCGCCCCCCCGCCGGGTCTAGCAGTGCCTGCTGCAGCTGAGCCGGTGATGCAATGCTGCGCGGCGTTTCGGCATGAAGGCCCTGTGTCCACAGCAACAGCGCCAGAGTGATGAGACGACTGCGCATTCCGGTTCCAGCCATGGCGGCCCCCTTCCTGAGTGTGTGGGGCAAGCACCCCATCCCTCGGTTATCCGAGGATAGGCCGGATACCAAGGACTTTGGAGTCACGATTAAGCGGCGCGGACCGGACGACACACCGACCCTGGCGTACGGGTTTCGGTACGGGATCCGCAATGCCGTAGGGTCTTGGTATGATGCCCGATCCGAGCGACCCCGCCTTCGGTCTTTAGACACGGTGGACCTGGGAACGGGCTGGCTGCCCCTAGCCCTCTGCGCGGCTGAAGAAATAGCGCCGGAACTCGGTCTGAGCGGCAATCAGCGCCGCGATCAGCAGGACTTGCACGCCCAGCACCAGACCCTCGTCCACTTTGCCCCATAGGTGGTTGGCAAGGGTAAAGGCAACCGCCACCACCAGCAAACCGCCTGAAACTGCCACCCGGCGCAGGGGAATGCGGACGTATTTCCGCGTCAACGCGATGGCGAGCAGAAAGCCTGCGCATTCCGCCGCAACCGCGAGATAGATCAGCGCCAGAAGGCCGCCGCCGCCTGAGATGACGGCCCACGAGAACGGCAGCACCGCCACTCGGAACAGGTTAGGATACATCGAGTCGATCGAGACCCCGGCGGCTATCGACAACGTGGAATAGCCTGACACCAGAATGCGCACCACCTGGATCACGGCCAGATGCAGGATGATCGTTGCAAGGTCTGCGTATTTGTCCCCCAGCACGGTCCGGACAAAACTGTCGGCGCCGAGGTCAGTGAGCACAAGTAAGATCATCCCCGCCAGCGCGCACAACTGCATAATTACGGTTCCGACAAAGACCGGATCGCGCCCCGGCGTCGGCGCGGCCCCGCCCAGCTCTGCCGACAGCTGCGGCAGAAAGAAGTTCTGAATGGTCCGCCCCAACACCAGCACCGGCGTCAGCGTCAGCGTCAGCCCCATCGAAAAGATCGCCAGCACCGCCATCCCCAGTTCGCGCCCGACAATCAGCCGGTCACCCTGGAATACCAGAAACAGTAACATACCGTTCAGCAGGATCGGCCAGCCGAACCGCAGGCCCTGCGCCATAATGGCCCGGTCCAGCACCAGCCGGTAGGGCCGCCGCGCCAGGACATGCGACATCACCGCGGTCAGCGCGGCTTGCAGGATCAGTGCCCAGAGCATCACGCGCCAGTCGCCATAGAAATGCGCAAGCGGCCAGAGCGAGATCAGAGACAGCAATGCAGGCACCGTAGTTGCGAGGATACCCGGGCCAAAGATCATCGACCTGTTCAGCCGGTACATGTCAAAGTGGATCAGCGCGTTCAGGATGGGCACCACGGCCATCACCTGAAAGCCCCAGGTCGCCTCAGGCACCTTCATGAAAGCGGCGATCGGCCCGGCCAGCGCAAACAGCGCCAGCGCGGAGATCGCTCCGCGCAGCATCTGGAAACCTTGCAGCCCGGCCTGAAATCGCACATCCTCGCCGTTTCGAGCCTGTACGATCTGCTGTTGTAGTCCCAGGGCTGACATCATCTCGACCATCATCATGGCGATGGCAAAGGTCGCCGCGATACCATAGTCGACGACCGGGATCATCCGCGCAACAGCCAGGTTGCGCACCAGCGTCAGCAGCGAGGTGAGAGCATTGCCGGACAGGATCACCAGCGCAGTCCGAAGCATGATCCACGCACCTTTCAGGAAAAACGGCAGGGGTGACAAGACGACCCACCGCTTCTTGACCGTCACCGCGTTGAGGTCAAGAGGAGCCCCGCGCCCTGAGTTCTCTGGATCAGCGGCTTGTGCAATTGAACATGCGCCGGAAAAGCATTGTATGCGATGAATACCTGGACAAAGCCAGCCCGGAACGACCTCAGACCGTCATATGATCTGCCCGGAGATGACAGCCGGACACATAACTTGGCAATAGCGAGAGTCTGTGTAAAAGCGTGCCGTGTATGTCGGCAATTTTTGCCATACGCGTTCATGATTTGAAAGAGGGGTAGACATGGCCGGTCAAAGACTCAGGTGGATGGATCTGGTGCGGGGCGTCTGTATTTTACTCGTCATTCTGGTCCACGCCGAAGGGGTCGTAAAAGGCCAAGGGCTGTACATTCCGGCGGCAATCAACGTCTTCAATGAATTTCTCGATCCGTTCCGGATGCCCCTGCTGATGTTCCTGTCCGGCATGATGCTGGAAAAATCACTTTCCAAGAACAACCGTGACTATGTCCTTGGGAAATTCCATCTCATCTTTTGGCCATTTCTTATTTGGAGTATGATCGTTTACGCCGCCGAAGGGCGATTAACACTCGAATACATTCTCAAGACACCGATCAGCGCCCCGTCTCTCCTGTGGTATCTGTGGTTTCTGTGCGCCTACTATCTTATCGCCCTCCTTCTCGAACGCTGTCGCGTCCCCCTTATCCCTGTAATGTTCATCTGCCTGATTGCTTCGGGGTTTCTGCCCTCGTTGCTGCGAATGGACCGCTTTGCGGCGCTTCTGATCTTTTTTCTGCTTGGGCATTATATTGTGCGCAACAAGGTGTCTTTGCAGAATCACGCGTACTTGGCCCTTCTTGGTCTTGGCGCGGCGCTAACCGGAGGGCTGATGAGTGTTCTTTACGGACCAATCAAATACAATCCGCTGTTTATCTGGGCCCCTGTCGGGCTGATCCTATTCGTGCTGTGGGCCGCACCACTATACAGATCCACGCAGAGCGGACAGGGCATCGAATGGATCGGGCGAAACTCGATCGTTTTCTATGTCGGGCACTTCCCGCTGCTTCTTTTGGTGGCCGGGATCATGAGGGAAACGACCGCACTGGATGGCGTATCGTTCTACGCAATTTTGCTCGTGGCGACGCTGGCGATCAACGCTTGCCTGCAACTCCTGAGAAGCCGCTATGACATAGTTGCGGCTCTTTTCGACTTTCGAAAGCTGCCATCGGGATTGCGTTTTAACAACATCTGAAAGCTAGACACTCTGCCGCGTGATGGCTTTGGACTGACATTTCAGGCGAAACTGACCTCGGGCAGGTGGGCGAACTGTGTCTCGAGCATTGCGGCGCGGCGCGCCCCCACATCCATCCAGTCATAGCCGAAAGCCAGCCGACGCGCGGCGCGCCCCAAATCGGCGCGCAGATCTGTGCGTTCGGCCAGCTCTGCCATCGCATCGCGTAGCCGCCCGGTTTGGGCCGGATCAACGATCCGCATCGATCCTTTCGTGTCGCCTATCCGGCTTGCCCCCATAGGCGAAGCGATGATCGGCAGGCCGTGCAGTGCCGCCTCGTAGGTGACCTGCGGCCCGCCCTCTTCCAGAGAGGGCATGACAAAGACGTCGGCGCGGGCGAAATAGGCATGCACATCGTCGACAAAGCCCACCGTCTCGACCCGGTCGCTGGCCAAAAGATCGCGGTAGCGTTCGGCGATGGCCGGTTCAATTCGACCCACGAGCTGCAGTTTGTGACGGTCCGGCATGTCCTTCCACGCCTCGAGAAGGTGGTGCGCGCCCTTGCGCACGCAGGCATAGCCGCAGAACATAAAGGTCAGCGCATTCGTGCTGGTATAGTTGCGCATCTGCGACGCCTTGCGCGCATCCACACCATAGCTTGTCGACAGGAACCGATTTTCCAGCGGCGATCCCGCAAGGGCCTGTTCGACATGCGCATTGGGGGCAAAGATCGCATCGGCATAGCGATACTTTTCTTCTTCCTCGGCGATGCGGGCATCGGTAATGCCATGGACGGGAGCGATGCCGAAGGCGCCATAAGCCTCGTCCAGGATCCGTCGCGCCGAGGCCATGCGCGTGTTGATCCCCTCGAGCACGATCGGAATACCGCGGTCGTGCAGGATCCGGTGGGTTTCCAGCGACACGCTGGGCCAGAGATAGGCAATGTCGCCCGGCACAACCTGATCGAGAAACTGCCGTTCTATATGGCGCGAGGCATAGGGCGCGACCCATCTGTAAGGCAGCGCCGAGAGGTTGCCCCCCAGCGCAAGGCGCATGCCAACGGGCGGCTTCTCGGCCCGACGCCTATTGGCAAAGACATCGACCTCGTATCCGGCAATATGCGCCCCGGACATCAACTGCAGGCAGGTAAAACTGGGCCCGACACCATCGCAAGCCATCGGCAGAAGGGTCCGGATCGGCCGATTGTCGCGGGCTTGAACAGTTTCTGAAACGCTTTCCAAAGCACTAATTCCCGTTGGGGTCACAGATACGCTAAAACTTCTTAAACGCTAGCATCACGGCCTTTTTTCCGCCACCCTGTTTTGCAAATGTACGCGAAGCGCGTCTACGTTACGCATCATCTCCGGTTACAGAAGATCAAAAGACGTGCAGGCAATAGTTATCATCCCCCATTACGACGACACCGACCGATTGGCACGTTGTTTGGCGGCGCTGATGCCGCAGGTCGAGACCGCCAGTCCCGCGACCGGGGTCGTGGTGGTCGACAACGGGTCGCGCCAACCGCTGGATGCGCTGCGCGCCGCCCATCCGCAGGTCACATTCCTGACCGAGCCGCGCAAAGGCGCGGCAATGGCGCGCAACCGCGGTGTTGCCGCGACCCAGGCCGAACAACTGTTCTTTCTCGACTGCGACTGCGTGCCGGCCCCGGACTGGCTGGCCAATGCGCACCATCTGGCGGCCAAAGGCACGGGCGATGTCATCGGCGGGACCATCACCCTGTTCGACGAAACCCCGGCCCCCCGCTCGGGCGCCGAGGCTTTCGAGACGGTCTTTGCCTTTGACAACCGCCGCTATGTGCAGGTGCGGGGCTTTTCGGTGACGGCCAACCTGCTGACCACCCGGCGGGTCTTTACAGCCGTGGGGGACTTCACCCCCGGCCTGTCCGAAGATCTGGACTGGTGCCACCGCGCCACCGCTGCGGGATTTTCCCTGATCCACGAAGACGCGTTGCGCGTTGCCCATCCGACCCGTGCGGACTGGCCCGCGCTCGAGCGCAAATGGCGCCGTCTGACACAGGAATCCTGGGGGCTAGAGGGGCGAGGGATCGCCGCGCGGCTGCGCTGGGGCCTGCGTGGGCTGGCGATGACGCTGTCGATACTCGCCCATGCGCCCCGGGTGCTGCGCAGCACCGCGCTGGTCCGGCCGGGCGAACGACGCGCCGCGCTGGCCACGCTGGCCCGTCTGCGGTTGCGGCGCTGCGGCTGGATGCTGCGCCAGGCACTGGGGCAACAGATCTGAGATGAGCATGGTACAGATTACGACCTGGAAACATCCAGGCTTGTGCGCCCCATGCGGGGCATGATTTAAATAGAAGCATTCTGGGGGACGCGCGGCAGATGGCATTTCAATACACGGGCAAGCATTCGGATACCTTCCTCGAGGCTGCGAAACGCTATGGACTGCTCGCCACTTGCCGGACTCGTCTGCGCGACCTGCTTCTGCTGCTACGGCGGCTGTATCTGGTGAAGGTCTGGAAGATGGACATCCATCCATTTTCGCTCGTCTCGCTCAAGGCCGTACTGGACCGCACCTATCCTCAGGGCATCCATATAGGCGAAGGCTCTGCCGTGTCCTTTGATGCTGTGATCCTGACCCATGACCATATAGCCGGAAAGCACACCCACACGACGATCGGACGTTATTGCCAGGTTGGTGCGCGCAGCATCGTGATGCCGGGCATCACCATCGGCGATCATTCCGTCATTGCAGCCGGTGCCATCGTCACCAAGGACGTCCCCCCCCGCTCCATCGTCGCAGGCAATCCAGGGCGGATAATCCGGACCGGCATCATGACGGTAAAATGGGGAAAGATCACCGAAAAAGGCGAAAAACCGGGCGCTTCGGGCCAGCCTCTCTCTTCGTCTCCGATCTCCCCGGCCACTGTCTCTGCAGAGGTCTCGGCTCCGGACGCCTGACCCCCTGATTGGGCAACTGGACCTGATCTATGCCGCGCTGGCATTGTTCCATGGCGGGCCAAGCAGTCTTGTCCTGCCCGGACTGGCCGGGATCGCAGGCCATGCCTTGATCTGGAATCTGTTCTGGGCCCCCAGGCTGCTTCATGGCCCGCGCAACACTGGTGCGCCGCGGTGATTGCCATGAACCGGAAACAGGGACAGCGGGCAGAACACACCTGCGTAATTCTATCCTCGGCGGGACCATGGGGAATCGATTCCGCCCGACGATCTTGGTATAGCGCTCTTACGCGCGGCAGGTCCTGCCCGCGTTTTGTAAATAGTGCCCAGAAACCGGACCCGCCTTTATGTCAGATGCCAGCAGCCTTTCCCGTTTTGCCATTTCCGGCACACGACCCGTCAATCCGCTGGGCCTGCTGTTGTTCGCGGCGCTCATCGTTGCCGCGCTGCCAATCTTTTGGCTGGGGTTTCAGTCGCTGGGCGCCGCCTGGATCACGCCCGAGTACAGCCACGGGCCGCTGATCCCGCTGATCTCGCTATATCTGTTCCTGCGGGAACTGCGTCAAGCGCCGCCCCGCGATCCCGCAGCCCCTGTGAACCGCTGGCCCGGAATCGTGGTGCTGCTGATCGGGTTGTTATTCGGCATCTTCGGCAATCTGGTGCGGATTCCGGATGTGGTGACCTATGCGCTGATCATCTGGGTGGGCGGCGTGGTGCTGACTGGGTTCGGCTGGCAGCGGGGCAAAACCCACCAGCTGCCGGTGCTGCATCTGATTTTCATGCTGCCGCTACCGCAGTTCGTTTATTGGCAGCTCACCATATTCCTCCAACTGGTGTCTTCGGAACTGGGGGTCTGGTTCATCCAGCTCGCAGGTGTCCCGGTATTCCTCGAAGGCAACGTGATCGACCTGGGCGTTTACAAGCTGCAGGTGGCCGAGGCCTGTTCCGGCCTGCGCTACCTGTTCCCGATCCTGTCGTTCAGCTATCTGTTTGCGATCCTGTATCGCGGGCCGTTCTGGCACAAGGCGGTGATGTTCCTTATGGCGGCACCACTGACCGTGTTCATGAATTCCTTTCGGATCGGCATGATCGGCGTGCTGGTCGACAGTTACGGCATCGGCCAGGCCGAAGGGTTCCTGCACTTCTTTGAAGGCTGGGTGATCTTTGGTGCCTGCATCGGCATCCTGTTCCTGACGGCGGTGCTGCTACAGCGGCTGACGCCAAGCCCGCTGTCCCTGCGCGACACGATCGACATGGATTTCGACGGATTGGGGGCGCAGGCGACGCGGATTCTGTCGATTGCCCCAGCCCGCGGTATCTTGATCGCCACCCTGCTCAGCGCTGCGGTGACGGCGGCCTTTGTGCTGACCCCCGCCCCGGACCGGGTGCTGCCCCAGCGGGACAGCTTTGCCCTGTTCCCGCGCGGCATCGGCGACTGGAACAGCTACACTATCCCGCTGGAGCCCGAGACGGCCAGGGTGCTGAACGCCTCGGATTACATCAACGCTGTCTATACCGAACCGGGCCGCCCCGACACCTATGTCAACTTTTTTTCGGCCTATTATGACAAGCAGACCGAAGGCTCAGGCATCCATTCGCCCGAAGTCTGCCTGCCCGTCGGCGGTTGGGAGGTGTTTTCCATCGACCCAACCGAGGTGACGATCCAGGACACCGTCTATGGCACCTTTAACCTGAACCGGGCGGTGATCGAAAAGGGGCTGTCGCGCCAGCTGGTCTATTACTGGTTCGAACAGCGCGGAGAGCGGATGACCAACGACTATCTCGCCAAGGCGGACGTGGTCTGGGACAGCCTGACCATCGGGCGTACTGACGGCGCGCTGGTGCGCTTTGTCACGCCAATCCAGCCGAACGAAAGCGAGACCGATGCCGATGCCCGCCTGCAGGGCTTCATGGCCGAGTTGCTGCCCCGCCTGCCCCGCTTTATCCCGGAATAGCGGGCATGTCCGAGGTATCCCTTGCGCTCCGACCACTGGGCTGCACCCCGGCGTGATGACCACACCCGCCCGGCCTGATCGCAGACACCCCTCGCGCTGGTTGCCCTGGCCGCCGGCGCTGCTGCTGCTGCTGCTGGCCAGCATCCTGCCCGAACTGGTGCTGACCCTGGCAGATCGGGGTCTGGCCGGGCCACCCTATCTGCGCCTGCTCGCCTATCGGATGGGGTCGTTCCAGCCTGACCTGCTTAAGGACGTGCCGTCGGTCTTTGCTGCCCAGCCGGTGACAATGTTCGCCACCTATGGCCTGCTGCACACCGGCATTGTGCATCTGGTCGGCAACATGGCGGCGCTTGTCTATCTTGGACGGCTCACATTAGAGCGGCGGACCTCGCCGGGTCTTTGGGCGCTCTATGCGGTCGCCACAATCGGGGCTGCCGCAATGTTCGCACTGGTCGGGCCCCCCCATGCCACAATGGTGGGCGCCTCGGGGGCGCTCTTTGGCTTACTGGGGGCATGGTGCGTCGATTCAGGGCTAATCACCCCGCAGGGCCCGAACGCAGCCCCCCACCCCATGGCACAGCTGATGCGGCTCCTGGCCTGCGCCGGGGTGCTGGTCCTGTTTGACTTTGCCGGACGCGTTCTGGTGGGGACCCCCGTCGCTTGGCAGGCCCATACCGGCGGTTTCCTGAGCGGCGCGATCTTTGCCCTGTTCTGGCCAACAGCGGCGCGTACGTTCCCGTGACACCCCGATCCGCAGTTGTCGTGTCTGTATCCCGCGCACAGACACGACAATCCGGTTCCGGCATATATTACGCCCCGCGTCAGTCAGATGCATTTCTGCCGCATTCTGAGACGATCCCGGTAAAAAACTGCCCTTGCCACAGCCCTGCAGTCATTAAAGCTTTATTATGTCGCGTCATCCTAGCCTTGTCTTATTAAGGACATATGCGAGACCAAATCACATTCTATCTCAAAACCGATATGACGCTGCTCGATTGAAACGGATTGCTGGAAATACGACATGATGACATTCCTAATGGCTGCCTATTTGGTCGTGGCAATTTTTGCGGTCTGCATGACTTATTGCGAACAGAAACGTGCCGGCAACCGGAGCTTTCTGTTCGACCTTCTGGGGTATCTGGCCTGCGTCGTCTGGCCCGCAACCCTGACCGTTCTGCTTGTCGCTGTGCGGCGCCAAGCCGCCTGACCCCGGCGCTGAGGGTCAACGCAGCGCGGTACTCTCGGACCGTCGCTTGCAAAACCCAAGGAAAGCCGCATCGGCGTTCTTGGGGATCTCGTCCGCCCAGGACCGCCATTCCTGTTCCAGCACGCGTACATCCCAACCCGGCGCCACCCTGCGGGCATGGTCGTAGGTTTCGGAAGACAACGGCGGGATAAACACCTTTTCCGCCGGGTCGATCGCCACCACAGTTCCCCTGCCCTTGAAAATCACCATGTCGCGCACCTCGTCATAGGCGACGAGGTAGTCTGGCAGATGGTTGTGGGTCGCAATCTCGCGCAGGGTGTGGCGGAACCGCTTCAGCTCGGTCCGCGCGCCGGTGCGTTTGAGCAGCTTTTCCAGACCGATTTCCAGCTCGGGACGGGCGCCGCACATCTTGCGCGCAATCTCGTAGACGCGGCGTTCGATCGGCTTGCGCAGGCGGAAATAGTCGCGGTGCAGGGTCAGGACCGATTTGCGCCGGATACCGTTGAATATCCATTCGCTGATCTGGATCTCGGCCGACATGATCCGCCCGCCTGCCTCGTTGTTCTTGCGGTTGATGTGGGCGCTTTCGATCAGGTGGAACCAGCCGAGGCGTTCTTCGTCGCCCATCGGCACATCGTCCTGATCGCCCCCGGTGGTGGTAATGTTGGTCTTGATCACCGTGCCCATCAGCCGGTCCAGCGCCTCGCAGAAAGCTTCGTAATCCTTGCCGCCGGTGCCGCGGTTGACAAAAATCAGCAGATCGCGCGGGTTGAAGCGGATCCGGCGTTCGACCTTTTCGCCACGGTTGATCCGGTGCATGATCTGGCTGACCACATAGATCAGGATATCCTTGTCATAGATTGTCGCCTGCCCCTTGGCGCTGGGGATCACCTCGAGCCATTTGTCGCCGTGTTCATAGCGGCGCACAGCGGTTTCCGGCTTTTTCGACAGGACGTAGAACGGATGTTCCATCTGCGGAATCAGATCCTTGAGGATCGCATCTGCAACGTCGCAAATGAAGAAATCCGCCTGAGGATGGCGATCCGGCAGAAGCTGGTCGAGGAGATTCGGGGTATCAGGAACCATGACCTACATTCGGGGTATCAGGAACCCACTGTCAAGGTGAATTCGGGGTATCAGGAACTGGGCTAGCGAATCGGCCTGAAGAAACGCCGTTTGACCGGTCCGACAACGGAACAATGCGAATCGATTCGCAAATGGTGCGAATCGCGGAGAACAGGAACCGAATCGCGGAGAACAGGAACCAAGATTCGGGGTATCAGGAACCGGAGAGTTGCGAATATACAGTATAATCAAATGTTTGAGGCATAGTTTTTCCGCCTAAACACAGATAAAACACAAATAAACACTCGTCGAAACTACAGATGAGTCGGTCCGATTAAATAGCGGGTGAAACTGACGCGATTCCATATGGTGAAAGAACAGGCAGGTAATTGCTCGCATACCACTGTCAAGCCATCCCCCAAACTCATTGAATTACAACCAGAACAGATATTTTTATGAATACGATCTCCTTTTCGGAGCCCCATCATGCCGAAATCAATAGGAGCTGATCCTAGGGAGCCTACGGGCGAGCACAAAAACTGTTCTTTTGACAACCTGACCCAGTGGCCGGGAATACCTTGAGAAGAGAAATAGCAATGTAACCGCACCACCTCAGCGTGTAGGGCCTGCGAGTGGATCAGCAATAAGGTTAACAAATGCTTATTTAGGTGTCGTCTCTCTGTTAAGGCAGGCCCAAACAGGTGATAATACATTGACTTGAGCCCGGCCCGTCTCATAGTGAATTGCAAGATTTCTGATTATTTGCCCAAAGAGGTACTTTTAACATGTATGTAATTAAATCCATAACTGCTGCCCTGGCCTTAGCAACTGTCTTTGGTGCGCAAGAAGCAGAAGCCGCGACCATAACCCCCTACACATTCACTTGGTCGGGTGTCGGACCAGGCACACCTTACCAGAGCGTGGTAAACTTCACGTTGTCCGGGACACAGACCGCAGCGCTTTCGTTGAGCTTTTACACGGGTAGTGGTTCTGACCGGACCGGCTACATCCTGCTGGATGGCGCGACCCGTTTGACCACCGCTTCGGCGACCGCCTGCGACAGCGGTGGCGCACCGTTCGCAGGGGGCTGCAGCTTCATCTATTCCAACACCGTCGACGGCACCACGCTGTTTGCTGGCCTCGACGCGGGCGAATACACGCTCGGCGTGCTGGAAACAGCGCAGCCGAGCAGCGGCACCCTGGAATTCGACCTCACCGTGGAGGGTATCCCTTCCGAGGTTCCGCTCCCGGCCGGCGGGCTTCTGCTGATCGGCGCACTGGGTGGCATAGCAGCGCTGCGCAAGCGCCAAAAGGCCGCCTGAGACCGCAACGTTCCATATTCGATCTGGAACGGCCGCGATGTGAAAACATCGCGGCCGTTCTGCGTTGACCAAGGCGTGTTCTGGTGAAAGGGGGTGGGACAAGTGCGCAAAACGCACTGTACCAGTCGGCAGAGCCGGGGGCAGGCTCAGTTCACGTAGTACTTGCGCCCGTAGGCGGCATAGGCGCCGTACTTGTCGCCATAGCCGTAACGCTTCATTCCACGTGGGCTGATCTGGTTGAGCACAATGCCGCTGACCGGGTGGTTCACGCTTTCGAACATGCGCAGCGCCTCAATCACCTGCGACTGCGAGGTGCTGTCCCATTTCACCGCGAAGAGAAGCGCATCCGCCACCTGGGCGATGATGCGCGCATCGGGTACCACCAGCACTGGCGGCGTGTCGATGATGATCTGGTCGTAGGTCTTGCGCGCCTCGTCCAGTAGCGCATGGAAGCGGTCGGACGAGAACAGGTCGGCGGCATTGACCGAACTTTTCCCGCCCAGCAGGATATCGGCCCCGACTGTTTCGTCGTGGATCACAGTTTCGGACAGGGTCTGCTGGCCGGTGAGGACGGCGATCAGGCCGGTCCGCGTGTTAGCGTCGTCGCTTATGTAGGTCGACATGACCCGGCGGCGGATGTCACCTTCGATCAGCAGGACCTTCTTGCCCATGCCGGCCAGATTCTGGCTGAGCGCGAGCGACAGGGTGGTCTTGCCCTCGCCCGGCAGCGACGAGGACGTCGCGATGACCTGGGGCGGGTTGTCGACATTGGACAGCAGAACCGAGGTGCGCAGGTTGCGCACTGCCTCGGCGGCGGCCGAGGTGGGCCGTTCAGAGAGGTAACGGATGGCATCCTTGCGCCGCCGCGACGGCAGCATCGGCACCTGACCCATGACCGGGTAGCCGGTCGTCGTCTCAATCGTGTCGGCGGTGCGAAAACTATCGTGGCGCAGTTCGCGCAGCAGCACCAGAGCCATGCCCGCGATCGCACCCAGCACCGCACTGATCAGCAGGATCAGCGATTTGCGCGGCGACGCGGCGCTGCTGGGCGGCACGGCATCCGATATGATGCGGCTGTCGGCTTGCTGGATCCCCTGCTGGGCCGACGTTTCCTTGAGCCGGGCGAGGAAGTATTCGTAGAGCAGGCGGCTGGCCTCGGCCTCGCGGGTGAGTTGCTGGAGCGTGATGAGATCGTTGCTCTGGCTGTCGAGCTGAGCCTCGAGATCGGCCTGCGAGGCGGTGAGCGCCGCCAGTTGGTTTTCAGCGCGCTGCACCTCGAGTGTGGCGCGGGTGACGACCTGTTCCAGCCGGGCGTCGAAGGATTGGCGGATGGGTGCGTCGTCGATCCGCGACAGGTACTGCTGCAGCGGCTGGTCGCCCGACGCCTCGGCCTGGGCTGCGGGCGTGTCCGCGGCGTGGATAGCGTCGAGCCGCTGCACTGCCATGTCGCGGGTGATCCGGGTTGAACCGATGCGGTCGCGCAGATCCTTGATCTGGCGTTCCTGGGCCTCAAGAGATTCCAGGTTGATGAGATCGGTGCCCGAGCGGAAGTTGGTAACTCTGGTTTCGGCTTCTTCGAGCTGCACCTGAAGCTGGGCCACGCGGTCGGTCAACCACGAGGTGGCCTGTTCCGTCGCCTCGAATTTCGACTCGAGCTGGGTGAGGATATAGAGATCGACCAAGGTGTCGGCGATGCGGGCCGACTTGCGCGGGTTGCCGGTTTCGATGCTGACCCGAAAGACCAGGCTCTGGGGGATGTTGCGCACGTTCAGCTTGCCCAGCAGCCCGTTTACCGTGTTGTCGCGGACCTGCCGGGCGATCTCTTCGGGCGAGCGCATGGTGATCTGGACCGGCTCTGCGGGCAGCAGCGACCGGACCGTCTGCTTGAGCCGGGTCAATGCCAAGGGCGGCCGCAGGGCGCTGTTGAATTCGGGATCCTGCGTGAGGTCGAGCCGGTCAACCACCTTGCCGAGCAAGCTCCGGCTCTTGAGCACCTCGACTTCGGTGTTCACCACCGAACTGTCCGACCCCAGACCGCCGATCACGCTCTGGAAATCGACGACCTGTTCTTCGCGGTTGTTCAGCATGACGACCGCCGTGGCGCTGTAGAGCGGCGTCGCCGCCACATAGGCCCAGTAGCCGCCGATCAGCAGCGCGACCCCGGTGGCAAAGGCGATCAGGAGCTTGCCGCGCCAGAGCGTCCGCAGAAGCGCGCCGAGATCGACGAAATCCCCCTCGGGGGCGATGTCCCTTGGCTCATTACGTGCTGTGGGCAGCCGACGGGATGGGAGTGTCTTGTTCATGCAGGTCTTACCGTTTCAACCGAATTTCCCTATGGTGCGATACGCGGGATCGAGGGCACCATCCCGTGCAGGAATTATCATCTTGGAACGGCAATGCCCATTGCCAACAGGAATCCCGGCAATCACGTGCTTCCAAAGGATCGCAAACGCCCGATTGATCGGCATTCCCGGTGACAAAAATTTATGCAGCGGTGCATGGGAATGCTGCATGGCAGCATCACGGGCCCCGAAGACTGGAGGAGTCGTTTGCAGTCGGGCAGGCACCGGAGTAGGACACGAACGTGTCAGAGGCCGGAACCGCAGCCGACCGGAACGGGATGAAACATGACAGCGTTGGGCCGAACCTGTATCAGCATCCCCACACTGGCCGGTGTTGCGGGGCGGTCGGGCCTGTCAGGAACGGTGACGCCATGCACGCCCTGATCGTCGCCGCCCCCCTCCTTTGGGAGCGGCGCGGATGACGCCCTCCTCCTTTCGCCGTCACATCCTGGTGCACGATTATGCCGGCCATCCTTTCACGGCGGAACTCTCTCGTGGGCTGGCGGCACGGGGGCACCGGGTGACGCATGCCTTCTTTGCCGCTGACGAGGGCCCCAAGGGGCGCAACAAGTCCGAACCCGGCGATCCCGAAGAGCTGAGCTTTCGCCCCATCGCCATCGACAGCGCTTATTCCAAGAGCGACTTTCGCGCCCGGCGCCGGGGTGACCTGGAATACGGCCGCCGCTGCGCTGCGCTGATCGAGGAACTGCGCCCCGACATCGTGCTGTCGGGCAACACGCCGACCGAAAGCCAGTCTGACTTGGTGCGCGCCTGCACGCGGACCGGGGCGCAGTTCGTCTACTGGTGCCAGGATTTCTATTCGATCGCCGCCGCGCGCATTCTGGCGCGCAAGGTGCCGGTGCTTGGGCGTTTCGTCGGGGCCTGGTACACGCATCTCGAACGGTCCCAGATGCGCTGCGCCGCTCATGTTATCCATATCACGGACGCCTTCTGCGCGCAGACCGATGCCTGGGGCATTCCGCGCGACCGGGTGTCGGTGATCCCGAACTGGGGCGCGCTCGACCAGATCCCGCAGTGCGACCACGACAATGCCTGGACCGCCCGGCAGGGGCTGGAGGCGGGGACGCGGTTCCTGTATTCCGGCACGCTGGCACTCAAGCATAATCCTGAGCTTCTGGCGGCGCTGGCCCGCACCGCTGCCCCCAGCGAGACGGTCGTCGTGGTCAGCGCCGGTGTCGGGGCGGACCGGCTGGCGGCACAGGCCGAGGCGCTGCCCGCGTTGCGGCTGCTACCGCTTCAGCCGTTCGACGCGCTGCCGGATGTGCTGGGCGCGGCGGATGTGCTGCTGGTGGTGATCGAGCGGGATGCCGGCGCCTTTTCGGTACCCTCAAAGATGCTGTCCTACCTCTGCGCCGGGCGGCCCGTGGTGCTGGCCGCGCCTGACAGCAACCTGGCCGCGCGCATCCTGCAGGAAACGGGTGCCGGCACGGTGGTCGCCCCCGAGGACATCGACGGCTTTGTTGCCGCCGCCCGCGCCTATGCTGCGGATCCGGCCCGCAGCGCCGCCGCCGGCCGGGCCGGGCGGGCCTATGCCGAGACGCATTTCGACCTGTCGATGGTCGCGGCCCGGTTCGAGACTATCTTCGACCGGCTGGCGGCCGCGGGGCGGGCGCCATGATCCCCCTGCTCTGCCTGATGGCGACCCTGCTTCTGGGGCTGCGTTGGCCGGGTGTGCTGATTGCCGGTATCTTTTACGGCTATCCGGTCACGGTCCTGAGCGGCATATCGGTCACGACGATCTATACCGTGGCGGCAGCGGGCATCGCCATCCTGTTGCACGTGGCCGCGCGCAAGCGGGTGCTGCTGACCCATCTGGACATCGCATTCACGATCTTCATCCTGTGGTGTTGCATCTCCCTGCTTTGGGCGCCGGACCAGACGGCGGCGGTCGCTGCTGCACGCACGCTCGCGCTGTCTGCCTTCGGGCTTTATGTCATGGCGCGGCTGGTGTTCTCGCTGGGCGACGACAGGACACGGCTGCGGGAGATGGCTGTGACGCTTTGCGTGCTGGGGCTTATAGTGACGCCGTTTCTGGCCCTGCGAGGCGAGCTGATCAACGGTCGGATCGCGCTCGACGGCAACAGCAACATCGCGGTCGGGCTGACCCAGTCTTTTGTCACCACCTTCATTGCCGCACTCGCGCTGTTCGTCTGGCCGCGGGGCGAACGGCTGAGCGTGCGGCTGTTCGCGATCCTGAGCATCGCCATGTGTCTGGTGGCGATCCGGCTGACTGGTACGCGCGGCGCGCTAATGGGCATCTTGATCGGGCTGATGTTCTTTACCATACTCAACGGACGGTTCAGTTTCGTTCGGCGGCTGCGCTGGCCGACCCTGTCGATCCTGATCCTGGCCCTTGGGGCTGCAGTGGTGATGGTCGATTGGGGCGCACTGGCCAACAGCCGACTCTTCAACTTCGAAAGCTACGGCAGCGTGACGGACAACTCCTCGCTCGGGCGGTACATGCGCTACCGGGCCGCATGGGGCATGATTGGAGAGGCGCCGCTGCTGGGCAACGGCATCTCGGCCTTCGCGACCGAGACGGGCCTTGGCTATCCGCACAACATCTTTCTCGAGATCTGGGCCGACTTCGGGGGGGTGGGTCTCTTGTTGTTCCTGACCTTGCTGGGGATCGCCCTGATGGGCGCGCGGCGGTTGCAGTGGCAGGGCGAGGATGTCTTTGCCACCATGCTCTTTGCCATCATCCTCACCGGTCTTGCGCATCATCAGATCTCGTTCTACCTGGCAGCCGCCAAGCAGATCTTCCTGATCGCGGGGATCGCGGGCGCGCTGGTGTCTGGGCGGGCGCTCCGTTCGGGTCCGGTTCCTGTCGAACCCTCGTTGCCCGGCCGCGCGCAGTACGGGGCGGTCTGATGGTGCAGCGCCTGTCAGATTTCCGGGTGCCGCCGGGGTTCCGGGGCCGCTCGGCGCTGTTCACCCAGGTGTGGTGGATCGTGCAGGCCTGTCTAATTCGCCCCTCGCCTCAGCCTTGTTATGCCTGGCGGGTTTTCTGGCTGCGCCTTTTTGGTGCGCAAATCGGAGACGGCGTGATGATTCGCCAATCGGCCCGCGTCACCTACCCCTGGAAGGTCACGATCGGCGACAACAGCTGGATCGGTGATCGGGCAGAGCTTTACAGTCTTGAGCGGATCGAGATTGGCAGCAATGTCTGTATTTCGCAGGACTGCTATCTGTGCACCGGATCGCATGACATGACCGATCCGGCCTTTGGTTATGCTTGTGGCGCCATCACAGTCGAGGACGAAAGCTGGCTTGCGGCGGGGACCTTTGTTGCCCCCGGAGTCACCGTGAGGCGCGGTGCCGTGGCCGGGGCGCGGTCGGTCGTGTTGCATGACATGGCGGCGGGTATGGTGCATGCAGGCCAGCCCGCGCGTCCCATACGTCCGCGTATAGTGCCATGAGCGGGCGGGTACTGATCGTGGGGCCCTTTCCACCACCAGTGCATGGCTTCTCTGCCATGACAGAGGCGCTCGCCCTGCATTTGACGGACTTTGCCGAGGTGCGGCGGGTGGATACGTCGGCGGATGCGACTGGTTTGGCGCGGCACCTGCTGCAGGCGGTCAACTACCTGCGTGCCGCCGCTGTGATCCTGGCGCATCGATTTTGCGGGCACCGCGTCGTGTCGATCGGGTGCAACGGTGGGCTAGGGTTGATCTATACCGCTGCCCTGGTTGGCGTGGCGCGGCTGTCGGGGTTGCGCGTGGTGCTGCACCACCACTCCTATGGGTATATCGACGCATCATCGCGGGTGATGGCGCTGATCTGCCGTTTGGGCGGGACGCCGTTGCGGCACGTGTTCCTGGCACCGTCGATGCGTGCGGCTTTTGCCGCCCGCTATGGTGCGGGGCAGGACGGGTCGGTGGTGGCCAATGCGATTTTCGTGCCGCCCTGGCCGCCGCAGGCGCCTGTTGCGCGGCGGCTGAGCGTGGGACTGCTGTCGAATCTTGCCCCCGAAAAGGGATTGACCGATTTCCTCGAAACGGCCGCGCTGGTGCGGGCCGAGGGGCTGGAGGTTGACATGGTCCTGGCGGGGCCGGCCCCGCACCTCGCCGATGCCGAGGTGATCGACAGGTCCGTGGCGGACGGGTTCGTCATTGCGCATGGTCCGCTCTATGGATCTGAAAAAAAAGAGTTCTTTCAGAGTCTCGATCTGTTTCTGTTTCCCACGCGCTACCGTTACGAGGCGCAGCCTACGGTGATCTACGAAGCCTTTGCCGCTGGGGTGCCGGTTATCGCCTTCGACCGGGGAGCGATCCGCGATCAGGTGGGCGACTGCCTTGCGGTGCTGCCGCGCGATGCGGATTTCGCCGCCGCTGCGGTGGTGCAGATCCGTCGCCTGCTGGCGCTGGATCCGGACGAGAGGGCCGCCCTGCGCGCCCGCGCCCGCGCCCGCCATGCTGACGAGACCGTCCAGGGGGCGGCGGCGCTGTCACAGCTGTTCGCGGGCGACGTGACATGACCGGAGTTGCCTTTGTCTGGGACAATTTTGGCCCGATGCACGACGACCGCTGCGCCGCGGTGCAGGCGGCACTGGGGACGCAGTACCGGGTCATCGGGATCGAGCAGTTTGCCAGCAGCGACACCTACGACTGGGATGCGCAGTCGGCAGAGGGGTTTTACAAGATCATCCTGCATCCCGGCACCGGGCGCAGTGCGGGCGTCCTGAGCAAGGCGCGCGCGATCCTGCGCGCCCTGCGCAAGGCCGGGGCGCGGCACGTGTTCTTTTGCAACTACGAACGTCCCGAGATCCTGATGGCGGCGCTGGCCCTGCGGCTGACCGGGGGGCGCTGCTACGTCATGGGCTGCTCCAAGTTCGACGATTACGCCCGCGTGTTGTGGCGCGAGAGGTTCAAGCGGCTGTTCTATCTACCCTACCGGGGCGGCATTTCCTCGGGTATTCGGGCGCGGGACTACATGCGCTTTCTGGGGTTGCCGGAAGACCGCGTGACGGTGGAATACAACACCCTGTCGCTGGCGCGTATCCGTGCCGCCGCAGGCGTGCCCCCTGCCCCGGGCGGCACTGCCTTTGGCGCGCGGCATTTCACCGTGGTCGCCCGCTTCGTACCGAAAAAGAACCTGGCGATGGCGCTGCGGGCTTATGCGCTCTATGCCGCGCAGGATCCGGCCCCCCGGGCGCTGCATCTTTGCGGCTCAGGTCCGCTCGAGGGTGAACTGCGCGCCCTCGCCGACAGCCTCGGCATCGGCGGGCAGGTAGTGTTTCGCGGTTTCCTGCAAAGCGATGTGATCGCCGGGGTGCTGGGGCAGACGCTGTGCCTGCTGCTGCCATCGGTCGAGGAACAGTTCGGAAATGTGGTGATCGAGGCGCAGGCGATGGGCGTGCCGGTGATCCTGTCGGACAACTGCGGCGCGCGCGATCGGCTGGTGCGTTCGGGGCGCAACGGTTTCGTGGTCGAGCCGGACAACCCCGAAGGCATGGCCTGGTTCATGACCCGCCTGGCCGGGGATGCCGCGCTTTGGGCGGAGTTCGCGCAGGCCAGCGCCGACAGCGCCCCGCAGGGCGACGTGGCGCGCTTTGCCGAGGCGGTGGCCAGGCTGATCGGCGTCTCCGTGCAGACCCGGGTACAGGGCTGATGACCCGCTGGACCCGGTGGCGACCGCGGTTCTGGGCTGGTGAGGCGACAAGCGATTCGATGTTCCGCGGCATGGTCACGCTGGTCTTCGGCAGCGTTCTGGGCCGGACGCTGGGGCTATTGACCGTGCCGATCCTGACCCGGCTTTACACCCCCGAGGATTACGGCATCCTCGCCATCTACACGGCGATCGTGCAGATGATGCTGCCGGTGATGACCCTGCGTTACGTGGTGGCGATCCCCCTGCCCCGCACCGATCGGGTGGCGCTGGACGTTCTTACCCTGTCGCTGCTGCTGCTGATCGCGTTCGCGGGGGTCATGACGCTGGGCTTTGCGTTGTTCGGCGAGGCGCTGTTCGGGCTGCTGTCGGCCGGAGTGCTGGTGTCTTGGTGGGGGGTGGTGGTGCTGGGCATCGTCACGGCCGGCCTGTCGGAAATCCTGGGCGGCTGGGTCACGCGCAAGCGCGGCTATGCCCTGTTGGCGTCGCGCGGGGTGCTGGCCACGGCCATCGGCGAGACGCTGAAGGTGGGGCTGGGGTTGCTGGGGCTCAGGCCCTTCGGCCTGCTGCTGGGGCAGCTCGCGTCGCAAAGCAGCGGCGTGGTGGGCTTTTTTACCGCCTACCGTGCTGATTTTGCTCGCATCCCGACCGGGTTTTCCTGGACGCGGCTGTGGTTCGTGGCGCGCTACTACATCTCTTATCCCACCTTGCGGCTGCCGTCGCAATTCCTGCTGATTTTTGCCATGCAGATGCCGCTGCTGTTCACCGCGGGCCTTTACGGCGCATCGGTGTCGGGGCAGATGGGGCTGGCGCTGATGACGCTGGCGCTGCCGGTCAACCTGATCGGCCAGTCCATCGGCAAGGCGTTCTATGCCGAGGTCGCCCATATTGGTCGTGCCCGTCCGGCTGAGATATTTGTACTGACGCGAAAGGTGCAGCTGCGCCTGCTGGCCATCGGAGCGGTGCCGACGGTCGTGCTGATCCTCTTTGGGCCGGATCTGTTCGCCTTCGCCTTTGGTGCCCAATGGGAGATGGCGGGAGCATTCGCGGCGATGCTGGCGGTCTACATGCTGCCGCAGTTCACCTCGAGCCCGTTGATGCAGCTGCTGAACGTGTTCAACCGGCAGGGCAGTTTTCTAGTAATCAACGTGATCCGGACCGCGCTGCTGCTGGTCCTGTTCTGGTCCGTGCGGCGATTCGGCCTGCCGGTCGAGACTTATGTCCGGATCTATTCCTGGCTCATGGCGGTCTTTTACCTGGTCATCACGCTGTACGTCACCAGCCTGACCCGGCGCGGGACTGCCCGATGATGCGGCAGTCCGGTCGAAACCTTGCCTCGCACTGCCCGCCGGGTGCCGCGCCGGGGCGACACCGGCCTTTGGGTCGGATATGGCGGGGCGCGGATGGACAGCGCGCGATCCGCAGAGCACCACGGCTGTCCGCCGTCCTTTTCCGGAGTAGCCTGCATGAACGATATGTCGTCCCCTGAACTTTCGACGCTCACCGTCTCACGCGCCCGCCTTGAGGGTCGCGTTACGCTGAACGGTGCCAAGAATTCGTCGCTGCGCCTGCTTGCGGCCAGCCTCCTGACTGCGGGGCCGGTGACGCTGACCAACTATCCCAGCGGCCTGCTGGATGCGCAGGTGCATGTCCGTATGCTCGAGGCGCTTGGCAAGCGGGCCGAACCGGTCTCGGCTTCGGAGATCCGCATCACCGAGGGCAGGGCCCCGGCCAGTCGGCTGGTCTGGGACGGGCGGTCGATCCGCAACACATTGCTGATCTTGGGCGCGCTGACCGCGCGCACCGGCGCGGGCGCCGTGCCCCTGCCGGGGGGCTGCAAGCTGGGTGAGCGCAAGTACGACCTGCACGTGATGCTGCTCGAGCGGCTTGGCGCGCGGGTTTGGGAGGAAGGCGACTATCTCTGTGCCGAGGCGCCGACCGGGGGGCTCGTGGGGGCAGACATCCTGTTGCCCATGCGTTCGACCGGGGCGACCGAGAACGCGATCCTGTGCGGCTGTCTGGCCAAGGGCGTCACGCGGATCTGGAATCCGCACATCCGCCCCGAGATCCTGGACCTGATTGCCCTGCTGCAGGGCATGGGCGCGCAAATCCGGGTGTTCGGCCAGGAGCATATCGAGATCACCGGGTCTGAGGGTCTGGACGGTGTCACCCACCGGGTCATTGCTGACAACATGGAGGCGGTCACCTGGCTGGCCGCAGCCGTCATCACCGGCGGCGACGTCGAGATTGCGGAGTTCCCGACCAGCGACCTCGAGGTGGTGCTGACCCATCTGCGGGCGGCCGGAGCGCGGCTTTACCACGGCGAGGAGTCGCTGATTGTTCGGGGTGGGGCCTGCTATCCGATCGAGATCAGCACCGGGCCGCATCCGGGCATCAACTCGGACGTGCAGCCGATCTTGGCGGCCTGGGCGGCGCATGCGCGGGGTGAATCGCGCATCATCGACCTGCGTTTTCCGGGGCGTTACGGCTATGCGGTGGAAATGGCGCGCATGGGCGTGGACTACGAGATCGCGGGTGACCTTCTCAAGATACATGGCACGGGTGGCGGGCTGCATGGCGCCAGCGTGCGGGCGCTGGATCTGCGGGCGGGGGCGGCGCTGACCCTGTGCGGGCTGACGGCGACGGGCGAGACGACGATCACCGATGCCTGGCAGATCTCGCGCGGGTACATGGATTTTGCGGCCAAGCTCGAATCGCTCGGGGCAAAGGTGCGTGTTGGCTGAAGGCTTGCCTAAAATGGCGCGGGATGCCCTGCTGGACGCTTTTCCCGAGGCGTCCATGCAGAATGTTTCTCTGGCCCGGATCAGCCGCTGGCGGATCGGTGGGCTTGCGGACATCGTACTGCGCCCGCGCAGCGTCGAGGAATTGTGCGCCATGCGGGCGTACCTGCTTGCCCAGGGCCTGCCGAACGTGGTGATCGGCGCCACCAGCAACCTGCTGTTTGCGGATGCGGGCCTGCGGGCGGTTGCGCTCCAGATCGGGAACAGCCTTGGTAAGAGCGCGGTTAAGGTTACGGGGACGGACATCACTGCCGGGGCCGGCGTCTGGGTGCCGGGTCTTGCGCGGCGCGTGATGCAGGCAGGCCTCGGCGGGATCGAGCATATCTGCGGCATTCCGGGCACCTTTGGCGGCCTGGTGTGCATGAATGGCGGCAGTTTACGCAGGGGCATCGGCGAAAACATCACCCATGTCGACAGCGTCGATGTCACGGGCGCCCTGTACCGCCGGGACAGGGAGGCCTGCGGCTTTGCGTATCGCCGCTCTGTCTTTCAGGGCAACGACGAGATCGTGGTGTCGGCGGGTCTCGCGCTCGAGGCGGGCGAGCGCGAGGCAATCCGGCGCGTGATGCTGACTATTTTGGGCAACCGGCGGCGCAAGTTCCCGCATCATACGCCGAACTGTGGGTCGGTCTTTGTCTCAAATCCGGGCATGTATGCCGATTACGGCCCTCCGGGCGCGGTCATCGAGAAGCTGGGTTTCAAGGGGCGGCGGATCGGCGATGCGCAGGTGTCGCCGGAGCACGCGAATTTCATTGTGAACACCGGACGCGCACGGGCAGAGGATGTGCTGGCTCTGATTACCGGAATCAAGACAGCGGCGCGGCGCGAGACCGGTTATGACATGGAGGTCGAGGCTCGCTACGTGCGTCCTGACGGCACCCTGGTGCCCGCTGACTGTGCCGCCTGAACAGGAGAGTGAAGATCATGTCCCAATTCGCGCAAAGCGATGCCGTCCCGCAGGTGTCGGTTGTCTGTGCCTGGTACAACCGGGCCGATTACGTCCGCGATACGCTCGACAGTTTGCTGGCGCAGGATCATCCGAATTTCGAGGTGGTGCTTGTCAACGACGGTAGCCGCGATTCGAAGGTGCGCGAGATTCTCGACAGCTACACCGATCCGCGTCTGCGGATGATTCACGGTGCCAACCGTGGCTTTACGGCGGCCATCGCCCATGCTGTGGACCAGGCGCGGGGGGCTTATGTGGCGGTGCAGGGGGCGGGCGACGTGTCCCATCCGGCGCGGCTGCGGCTTCAGGCCGGGGCGCTGGCGGCGGATCAGGGGCTGGTCGGCGTCGGCTGCGCGCGCGAAAATCACGTGATCGGCGGCGCACGGGATGGTGAGCGCAGGACTGTCGGCCATACCCGGACGCGCGTCACCACCCAGCATCTGCTGACCGAGGTGGGCTGTCCGGTGAACCATGGCGACGTGATGTTCCGTCGCGACGCCTATATGGCCTGCGGCGGCTACCGTCCCTTCTTTCGCCTGGCGCAGGACTGGGATCTGTGGATCCGGATGAGTGCTGCGGGCGATTTTGCGCTGCTTGACGAGGTGTTGTATGAACGGCGCGTCTTCATGGCCGACGGCATTGCGTCGCGCGTGGACAAAAGCCTGACCCAGGCGCGCTATGGCCGCATCGCGAAAAGCTGCTTTGCAGAGCGGAAGCGCTATGGCGTGGATATTGTCGACCTGTTCGGATTGGATGCGGGGCTATACCTGCCGCCCGATCGGTTCATGGCCGACGAGACGGCCAAGACGGCGGTGAAGTATATCCGTGCCGGGGCGTTCGCGGACGGTACCCTTCTGGCCGATCTAGCCCGGCGTGAGGCGCTGACCGCCCGAGTCATCCTGGCGCAGGCCGTCACGTGGCTGTGTCGCACGGCACGAGGACGGCGCTGGGTTCTGGCGCTGGCCGCCAAGATCCCGATGAAAGACCGGCGCGCAATCCTGTCGCTGCTGCCTGCAGAGAACAGCTGATGCTCGGTGGCAGTCCTGAAACCGGCTCGGAAACGGATGACGATACAGAGTCCGATACCGGGACAACCATGCGTATCCTGCTGCTGGCCATCGGTTCGGAAGGGTACGGCGTGCGCCGGGTCTGGGGTGGGTTGTTGCAAGGGCTGTCAGCGCGGGGCCATGCAGTGACGCTGGTCTTGTTAAAGGGCGAGCATGCCCCGGCTTGGGACGATATCCGCCCCGCCGATGTGGATCTGATTACTCCGGAATCCGGAGCGCTGCCCGAGATCGCGGGCACCGGTCTGGCCAAGCTTGTCACGCTGGGGCGGCGGGCGCTGCGTCAAGTTGCGCTGGCGCGCTGGCTGCGCACCCAGGTCCGTGCGCGAGCCATCAGCCGCGTCGTGGTGCAAAGCCCGATGGACGTGGGACTTGCCGCTCTCGCGGTCCAGGGTACCGGTGCGGTGGTGTTCTGGATGATGCCGAACGCCGTCTCCTCAGGCTACCGGTTCGACCTCAACCGGCGCATCTACCGAGGCCTGTTCCGAGGGATGAATGTGGTGCCAGTCGCCAATTCGCAGTTCACCGGCGCAACCCTTGGTTCGGGCCGGTTTCGCCGCCATGTGCTGCACCTTGGCATCGATACGGAGAGGTTCGCACCTGCTGCCGTGCCGGTGCTGCCACCCCGTCCTGCGAATATTCCGCCAGATGTCCCGCTGTTGGGGCTGTTCGCCCGTCTGACCGAAGAAAAGGGCCATCTGGTGTTGGCCCACGCTTTGGCCAGGGCGGGCGGTGACGCCCATGTGCTGATTTGCGGCGGGCCGCTCGACAGCGCTTTTGCCGACCGGCTGCGCGCCGGGATTGCGGCGTTGGGGTTGGGGGGGCGCATGCATCTTCTCGGGCCACAGGACGACATCGTGCCGCTTTATGCGCTGTGTGATGTGGTGCTGAACACCCGGCTTGATCCCGAACCTTTCGGTATGTCGGTGATCGAGGCCATGGCGATGGGAAAGCCGGTTCTGGCGCACCGCGCGGGTGGTCCGGGCGAGACGGTGATTGACGGGCAGACTGGCTGGCTGATTGACGCGCCGACACGTGACTCCTTTGCTGCCGGTCTGGACCGGATGCTGGCGGACCGCGCCCGTTGGGGTACCATGGGGGCAGCAGCGCGGCGGCATGTGTGCGCCAACTTTGCAGAACCGCGCATGGTTGCCGGGCTGGAAGCGATCATGGCCGCCCCCTCCAACACTTGAAGGACCGTCGGCGGGCGCGTCTGTCTTTGCAGCGCGTCGGGCGCACGGTGGATATAGGGCCTGTTAATATCAGAGCCTTTACCTCTGCTCTCGACTGAACTTTGCCGGAGAGCGCGTGACCCCGTCGACAGACCTGCACCCCATCCGCCCCGTGGTGGGGGGCTGTCGCGGATCATGCGGCCCCCTGCCCTGCCCCTTTCCTTTTGCATAGCCGAGGTTCCCAACCATGCTGACCATCCCCAGCCTGCCCATCAACGGCACCGAACTCATGACCATGTTGTCCGGGCTGAACAGCTCTCTCTTAGGGATCCAGAACACCAGCTTTGTGCGGGTGGAGGACGTCCTGTCGAGTACGACGCTGAGCTATTCTGACAGTGTGGCCCCAGCTACCATCGGCGGCACGCTCGAAGCCGGCGGGTTTCGCTATGCCGTGGCGGCGGTTGATGCGACGGACCATCACTTGACCACGGCGGGCGGGATCAAGCTGTATGTGCTGCCGGGAGCAAACGGATTTGACGTCGTGGCCTTTGGGGCGGTGCTGTCGGGCGCGGCGGACAGCACTGCAGCGATTCAGGCGGCCGAAAACGCTGCAGCAGCCGTGGCGGCGGCGGGTGGCAGTGTGCAGTTGCATTTCCCTCTGGGTGATTTTGCCGTTTCCGGCAGCATCGTGAAACGCGCGGGTGTCAACTGGTGTGGCATCGGTACGATCCGGCGGCAGAACAACCTATCTGCTACGGGAGCGGGCTTTAGCCTTGTCACGGCCGACGGTGTCGACAACTGGTCGATCAGGGGGGTCACGCTTGAAAACGTCGCCCATGACCGGGTGGTCAGCGGGGCGGTGACGAGCAGCTCAGCCTTTGGTGCGTCGAACCAGCTGATCGACGTGCGCAACTGCCACCACTTCCGCATCGAGGGATGCCGCCTGCGCAAGTATTCCTACGGGGTACGCGTGGATGGCTGCACGTCTTTCCGGATCAGCGGCAACGACATGAACGCGGAAAGCGGCAAGACACTCGCCAGCGTGATCGACGGCAGCTATACGCCCTTCGCCAGCAAGGGGGGCGAGGCGATCATCATTGGCGGTCAGAAAAACGGCATCGTCTCTGCCCGGTGCGCCTATTTCGAGGTCAGGGACAATATCATCGATAACACTGGTCTCGACGTTGGGATCTTTGCGCTCGCCTATACCTGGGACCGTGCTGACGGGATGATTTCGGGCAACATCGTGCTGGGTGGTAATTCGGGCATCCAGTGTTACCGCAGCATCAGCGACCCCGGTACCGCGCCGACCTATGCGACCGGCCTGCATATCACGGGCAACAGCGTGTCGCATACTTGGGAACAGGGAATCTACACCCGGGGTGTCGTCGGTGTGCTGATCGACGGGAACACTCTGTACCGTTGCTCGTGCGGGGGCGACAATGGCAGCGGCGCAGGCAATACCGCGTCCAGCATCATGATCCGGGTCGATCCGTTCTTTGCCACCTCGGGCTTTGCTTCGGGATCAGCGCTGTCCAACGACCACACCATCATGGTGAGTAACAACTATATCGTTGATCATGGCCATCCGACCCGCGCTTCGAACCCTGTGATCCAGGCCGAGGTGGCCAATGTCTCGGTCATCGGAAACACGATCATCCGCTCGGCCGAATTTTCGACCACTGCGACCTGCAGCGTCATCGAGGGCATGGCTGGTGCCAGCGGGTCGGGTCTGCATGTGGATCGCAACGAGATCCAGGGCACTTTCACGCGCGGAATATACTTAGCCAAGACTCTGAACACCTCTAGGCCGCCGAATTTTCTTGATACGCCCAGCGTCAGGGAAAACATCCTCAAAGGCTCGTTCGTCAATCCGATCTACGTGGATTACAATGGTTTTCACATGATGGTAGACGGTAACCGCATCCATGCTGCAGTCAGCGGATCAGCGGCGATCATCCTGCGCAATGCGCCCTATGGTTCGGTCAGTGACAACCAGATCGTCAGTGCGGCTGTTAACGTGACAGCTGCCGCGATCCAGACTCGTCAGGGTTGTCTGGCCAGCGACACCGCCTATTTTCTGAGCGGTGGCACGGTCACGCGGTCCAACCGGCGGGGCGGTACCCTGCGTGTGACGGGAAACACGGTCCTTGGCTATGCCACGCCCTTCTCGCTCACTGAGACGAATGTCAACGACAGCAAGTTTTATGGCCGTTGTCGCGAGTTCCGCGACAACGTCGTGAACGGCAGGACATATGTTCAGGAGTTCACAACCGGGACGCCGGACAGCACCTATGTCGCGCGTATCTGGCACAAGCACGACCGGACCTGCAGCGCCGCCGCCGCCTCAGGTGTGTCACCCGGCAGGGTCTGCACGGCACCGGGCCAGTATGGCAGCAGCGTTGCGACAACCGGCCAGACCACAGCAGGCAGCGCGGTGATTACCAATGTCGCGGTCCTGGATGGCTACGGGCCGGGGCTGTATTTGTCCGTGGCGGGATTTTCAGGGACGGTGCAAATCGTCGCAATCGATGTGACCGCCCAAACTCTTACGGTTGATGTGCCGGCCGATGCCAGCCATTCGAGCGTATCCCTAGCATCGGCCGCGCCGGTCTTTACGGCGCTTCCGGCGCTGGTCTGATCTTCCTGCCCGCCTGTAATATGGGCCAAAGATATCCGATAGCTATCCGCTAGCTATCGGATATTATAGACATGGCGAACATCTTGCATATTCCACTATATATAGTGATTTTGTTGGAATTTCTACGAGATGAGATTGCCTTTCCGGCGTCAGATCCTGATATTACGCGATGCATATTTAGATAGCTAACGGATAGCTATCTTATAAGTAGCTCAAAGCTAGCGGTTTACAGGCTGCGGCTCATCGGGTATCCTCACCTAACGGTCTGCCAGCCGCCCATAATCGCCACGCCCTGCGCATGGCCGTAAGGCGTCATCGAAAAGGAAAGACCTTGCCCGTCATCGCATTTGCCAACCCCAAGGGCGGGGCAGGAAAGACCACCGCCGCCTTGCTTCTGGCCTCGGAACTGGCCAGCCGGAATGCACAGATCGTGATCATCGATGCTGATCCAGAACGCTGGATCTCGCAGTGGGCCGATTTGCCCGGCAAGCCTGAGAACATCCGCATCGTCTCGGACGTGACCGAGGACAGCATTGTCGATCAGATCGACGCCGCCGCCGCCACGACGCAGTTCGTCATCATCGACCTCGAAGGCACCGCCAGCCTGATGGTGGCCAATGCCATCGGTATGTCCGACCTCGTGGTGATCCCGACCCAGGGTGGATCAATGGACGCCAAGGGCGCGGCCAAAATGATCCGCCTGATCCGCAATCAGGAGCGGATGGCGCGTCGAGCGATCCCACACGGGGTGCTGATGACGCGGACCAGTGCCGCGGTCGCCTCGCGCTCGCTCAAGAACGTGCGCGCCCAGCTCGACAAGGCGGGCATCCCGGTCTTTGGCACACCGATCGTTGAACGGGCCGCCTATCGGGACATCTTCGACTATGGCGGGCTGCTGCGCGATCTGGTTCCGGCGCAGGTCTCGAACCTGGAAAACGCCTGCAAGAATGCCGGCGCCTTCACCGCCGAGGTATTGAACCGATTGCGGCAGGCGATGGCCGCACAGGGGGCCGCGTGATGACTCGTGCCCGCGCCAGCATTGGCTTCGAAGACGACATCAGTGATTTTGATGCCATCGATCCGGCGGAATGGGCGGTCGGCACACCCGCGCGGACGCGCCCGGAAACTGGCACCACGCAAAGGGCAGCCGAGGCGACGGGCTTCCGCAGTCGCGAGGGCAGGGGGGGCACGCCCCCCGAGACCACTCCGGATCTGTTGCCCCGGATGGCCGCCGACGCGCCACAGACCCGGTCCGCGCCACGGCGCAGGCGCACCGGACGTAACGCGCAGTTCAACCTCAAGGCCCGTCCGGACACGATCGAAAGTTTCTGTGCGGTGGCCGACGCCAACGGCTGGGGTCTTGGGGAGACACTGGAACAGGCCGTCCAGTTGCTATTGCGCGAGTATGGCGCACACGGGAAATCCGAGTGAAATCCGTTGAAAAGTCGTGTCTTTGGGTCACAGTGGGCGTCGCATGTGCGAAACCTGCTTTCATCCGGGGGTTCACTCTCTTAGTTGAATGTTAGAAAACAGACAGGTTCTTTTGTGAGTTCAGGTAGACCGATGACCGCTACCCCCGTGCGCCATATTCTGATCGTCGTCGAGAACCTGCCGGTCCCGCTGGACCGTCGGGTCTGGCTGGAGGCCACGACGCTGGTCAACGCAGGCTACGAGGTTTCGGTGATCTCGCCCATGGGCCGGGGCTGGACCGCACCGTCCGAGGTGATCGAGGGCGTGCATATCTACCGCCATCCCGAACTGCCCGAGGCGCATTCCGGCGCCTTGGCCTATGCCCGCGAATGGGGACAGGCCATCTGGCACTGGTTCCGACTGGCGCGGCTTATCTGGCGTAAGAAGAAATTCGATGTGATCCAGGGCTGCAATCCGCCGGATCTGATCTTTCTGCTGGCGCTGTGGTACCGTCCCTGGGGCGTGCGCTACATGTTTGATCATCACGACGTCTGCCCCGAACTGTTCGAGGCCAAGTTTGGCAAGCGCGGCCTACTGTACGGCATGATGCGTGTGTGGGAAAAGCTGACGTTCCGGGCCGCCTCGGTGTCGATGGCTACCAATGGCAGTTTCCGCGACATTGCGATCCGCCGGGGCGGCATGGCGCCCGAAGATGTCTTTGTTGTTCGTTCGGCGCCCAGGATCGAGACCTTCACACCCGGCCCGGGTAATCCCGAGATGCGCAAGGGCGCTGCCACGGTGATGGGGTATGTCGGGGTGATCGGCCAGCAGGAGGGGATGGACCTTTTGGTCTGCGCAGCCGAGCACCTGATCCGCGCTCTGGGCAAGGACGACGTGCATTTCCTGATCGTTGGCTTCGGTCCCACACTCGAGGAGGTGCGCAGCGATGTGAAGGACAGGGGACTAGAGGCGTATTTCACCTTTACCGGCGCACTCTATGGGGCAGACCTGCTGGCCGCACTGAACGTGATCGACATCGGCGTCTCGCCCGATCCGAAGAACCCGATGAACGACATCTCGACCATGAACAAGGTCATGGAATACATGACCCTGGAAAAGCCGCTGGTGCAGTTCGACCTGACTGAAGGGCGGGTGTCGGCGGGTGAGGCGGCGCTGTATGCCCTGGCCAACGATCCGGTGGATTTCGCTGCCAAGCTGGCCGAACTAATCGAAGATCCGGACCGGCGGGCCCGGATGGGAGCGCTTGGGCGCGCGCGCGTGCTGGAGGATTTGTCCTGGGCGCATACCACACCCGAGCTGCTGGCCGCCTACGAGCGGATCTTTGTGAAAATGGGCCGCGGGACGGAAACGAACTGGGGGCAGCCAGGGCAGGCCGCCAAGACCGGAAACAGCTAAGGCCGGATCAGAAGCGGGTGAGAAAGGTCCGGCGCAATTCCAGAAAGACCCGGTTGGAATGTGCTGCGCCTTGGCTGTCCTCGTTGCGGATACGGTGGCTGTAGCCGGTTTCCAAGGTCCAGTCGCTGGTAAAGTCATGGCTCAAGCTGGCGCCGACCTCACCGCTCAGTGTCTCTGCGCCCGTCGCGGTTTCCTCGGCTTTGCTCAGGTTCACACCGAACCGGACCCGTGACAGTGGCGTCAGTTCCTGTGTCAGTCCCAGCGAGGCGCGGGTGTTGAGCTGCTCCGTGTCGTCCGCATCGCTGGAAGAGACGGTGCGAGACAGTCCAAAATTCAGCGCTCCCCGTGCCAGATCGCGGCGCAGATTCAGTCCGCCGTTCAGGTAGGTCTGGCCATCGACACTTCTGCTCAGACCTATCTGCCCGGATACCTGCCCCAGCGGCAGAGCCAGAGACCGATCTAGCGTGGCGCCATAGCGTTCGCCCTCTTCGGTGTTGGCTGCGTTCAGGCTGGCCGTCAGTGCGCCCAGCGGGCGATCCACCGTCAGCCCGGCATTCAGCGACAGGGTCTCGCGCAGGCCGGTCGTGTTATCCTGTTCAAAATCGCTCCAGGTCAGCCCGAGATCTAGTCGCCGGGTTGCATCCAGATCCATCCGCATCGTTGCCCCAAGGGTCCGCCGACGGCTGTCCTCAAGCGTGGAACCGTCCAGCCCATTGGCGGTCCCGTCGCGGTAGGTGGTGGTATTGATGCGGGCAAAGGTGCCGAATCCCAGCGGTCTGTCGTCGCCCCAGTTCAGGCTGGCCTCGGCCGCGCTCCTGCGGCGGACGGCGGTCCCGGAGACCACGTCGATGATGCCCAGAGCGGTCCCGTCAGTGCCGGTTGTTCCTTCGTCAAATTCGTTGATGTCGAAATAATCCCGGCTCAGCCTAGATTCACGCAGCGAGGCGCTCAGCCCCAATCGCGCGGCGGCGCTGGTGCGGCCATAGGACAATGAAACGCCCGGATCCTTGAAGCCGTTGATTTGCGATGTGTCATCCGGGGTATCGATCACACCGAGCGTGCCGCTGAAATCCAGGGACAGGCGTTCGGTCCGGGTTTCGCTAAGAAGGCCGAGCGACAGTCTGGCGTTTGCTTCCGAGGTCGGTCCGGCGCTGTCGCGATCGAGCGCACTGTTGTCTTCGACCTCGGTGCGCAGCGCGAGCCCGAGGGAAAGCTGGATGCCATCGGTGCCATAGGACTGGGCTGCGGCCGACACGGCCAGCGACACCACAAGGACCACCGCAACGGGCAAAGCCGGAGGCGCGGCGCGTAAGGCTGCGGGACGACAGGCCCCAACAGGCAAGGGCACGGCAGGTGTCCTGACGGTGGAATGTGTCACGCGGGTCTTTCTGTCGTTCCGGCGGTGGTCCGATCCCGGCCGGTGCGCCGGTGCGGGCATCACTCGAACAGACGGCGCTGGGGAACGACGATCACATCGCCGTCCATCAAAGAGGTCAGCCCGTTGCGGTCTTTACCAGCTTCGATCGCGGGATAGTTCAGACTGTAGACGTTTTCTGTGTGGGTGGCCGTGTCGGTGCGGCGCAGCTGAATCCGCTTGGTGGCGGCGAATTTTGTGAATCCTCCCATCATCGCGAACATCTGCAGCACGGTGGTTCCCGGAGCGACCTCGATCAGGCCGGGCTTGTTGGCCTCGCCCAAAATGTAGATGCCGATGACCGGCGGCTCTTCGGGGGTGCGGGCGACATACGGGTCGCGCGGGCGCAGCTGTTCGAGCGAGACATAGACATTCGGCGTTGCTGCAAAGGCGCTGGCCAGGCGGCCGGTCAGATCGCTCTGGATTGCCTCGACCGTGCGGCCGGATGCCCGCAGGCTACCTGCCTGCGGTACCGAGATGCGCCCGTCCGGCGCGACCAGTACGGTTCGGTTGAGGCTCGGATCCTCGAGCACTTCGATGCGCAGTGTGTCGCCTGGCTTCACGCCGTAGCCCTGCGCTGCGGCTGGTCCGGTCGCGCCCCAAAGCGCAAGCGCCAGAAACACAACTGCCGCGATGGCACGTCCTGCCATGATAGATTTCAGAAAAGTCATACTGCTTTGCCCCCGGGTCTGCGCCCTTTTACGGTATCTTGCAGATATTTAGGGCAGGCCGACACCGATTATCAAAGAAATACTGCCGTTTGGCTCTTCGCGGCACGCTTCATGCTCTGATTGTGCCGGAGGCGCAACAATCCGGCCATGCCGGAGGCATTACACGTCAGCTGTGCCGGAGGCGCAGGCCCCCGGCAGCGAGGTCAGGGATTTGTCTGCGGTGGCTGATCCGTGGTCGCTGCCGGCAGGTCAGCCAGGGTGTCGCGGGCTTTCTGGAACTGGGGCAGGGGGCTGTCCCCCGCGATGTCCAGGGCGCGGATCAGAGAGGTGCGGGCATCGCCGTCTCTTCCGAGGGCCGCATAGGTCATGCCCAGATGGTATTGCGCCAGTGGATCAGTGGGCAGCCCCCCCGCAGCCGGTTCGAGATAGCGCAGCGCTTCGTCAGCATTGCCGCGCAGGTATTCGATCCAGCCATAGGTGTCCTGGAATGCCGGAACGTCGGTGCCGCGCAGGCGCCGCGCGATGGAAAAGCCCCGTTCGAGGCTTTCGGGACCGTCCCGGTGCGCGGTGATCAGGCTGGCCAGGTTGTTGGCAACGATGGTATTGCTGCTGTCGCGGGCATAGAGCGTTTCGTAAACGCCGATCGCGCCGTCGATGTCGCCATTGCGCTCCAGCAGGCTGGCCCGGATCCAGAGCAGGTTGGGCGCATCCGGCATCCGCTCTTGTGCGGCTGTCAACACGGCAAGCAGTTCGTCCTCACGCCCTGCGGCTGACAGCACCCCCATCAGCAGGCGCACCGGCAGGTCGTTCTGCGGAAAGCGGTCGATCAGCTCACGATAAACCGCCTCGGCTGGTTTCATCTCGCCCATCAGGGCATGCAGGTTGGCATTCAGAAGCTGTAGGTCCGGGTTGTCGGGCGATTGTGCCAGAATATCGTCGAGATAGGCGCGGGCCTCGTCGATCTTGCCATCGCGGATCTTGGTCTGGACGATCAGGACCATTGCCCTTGTGGCCTGCCGGTCGGCATCCGAAATGTCATCCCCGACTTCGGCCTCGAGCACGAGCAGGCTGTCCGCGGTGCGGTTCTGTCCCTGCAGGATTGCGGCCTGAAGGGTTGGGGCGGCTTGCCGGGCCTGGGGCGTGTCGAGTGTGCGCAGCGCATCCACGATCACCTGCGCCTGGGGCCAGGCCCGGGAGCGCAGATGGATGTCGGCCAGCAGCAGCAGCAGGTCAAGAGTTTCTGGCGCCCGCTGGCGGGCATCTTCGAGCACGGCAATGGCCACCTGTTCGCGACCCTGTTCCAGCAGAAAGCGGGCATAGCGCACGGATTCCGCCGGCGCCGAGGCCGAGACCTCGACCGCGAGCGCCAGACGTTCGCCCATGAGATCGGTGTCGCCGTCGCGTTCATGCGCCATCGCCATCAAGGTCAGGGTTTCGGAATCCCGCGGGTTCTGGTTCAGCGCGGTGCGCAGGGCGATGATGGCTTCGCCGGGTTTGTCAGCATCCACCAGCCATCTGGCGCGCATCTTGAGCGCGGCAACGTTGCTGGTGTCCTCTGTCAGCACCTGATCGACCAAAGCACCGGCTTCGTCGCGCTCACCGGTGCGTGCCAGCATCTGGGCCAGCATGATCTGCAGCCGCCGGCTCTGCTCACCGGTCTCCGCTCCTTCGAGAGAGGCGCGCATGCCGGTGATCCCGGCATCGGTCTGGCCCGCCTCGAAATCCATCGAGGCAAGCATCGCCCCATAAATACGCCCGTTATCGGTGTCGGCATTGAGGTTGCTCAGGCGCTCGAGCTCGTCACGCGCAGCTTGCGGGCCGCGGGCGGTCTGCAGCAGCTGTACGACGCTCAGGTGTCCGGTCGTTTCGCCGGTGTCGGGTCCGGCCAGATCGCGCAGGAAGGCTTCGGCGCTGTCGATGTCCTTTTGCACCAGATACCAGTTGATCAGCGCTTGCTGCATCTCGCGGTTGTCGGGAAACAGGCTGATCATCCGCCGCAGCTGTGCGCCGGTCGCTTCGGTATCGCCGGACTGTGCCAGCAGGCGCACTTTCATCGTGTTGAGATCCAGCGCCTCGGGCGAGCGTTCCAGCGCCGCGTCGATGACGGGCAGGGCGTCGGCGGGGGTCTCGCCCGAGGCGAGGTGGTCGATCGCGATGCGGACCAGCGCGTCGTTGTCCGGCCCGTCTCCGGCGCGCAGGGTGTCCAGCAGGGTGGCGGCCTCTTGGGCGATGCGGCCGCGTTCTGCCTCGTTCCGGTCGATCGAGGCCTGGCGATAGTCCAGCGCAAGGCCGATGGCCCGGGTCTGCGGATCGTCCGGCGTCAAGGCCAGCGCGGCGCGGCCGTGGCGCTCGGCCTCGTCCCAGTTGCCGTTCTGGATAGCCATTTCCGCCAGCGAGCGGCGCACCTCGACGGTGTCGGGGTATTGTTCGATCAGGCGCAGGTACTGGCTGTATGCTTCCTGCAGCTTGCCCTGTGTCACCAGAACGTCGGCATAGGTTTTCCGGGCGTCTTTGTGAAAGCCGTTGTATTTGAAAACATTACGGAATTCGATCAGGGCACGCTCTTCGTCGCCTGAGGCAAGCAGGGACATGCCGGACTGAAAATAGCGCTCGGCCTTTTCATCGGAACTTTCGCAGGCGGCCAGGAACAGGCTGCTGCACAGCACTGCCAGAATGAGGAACGGGCGAAAGCGTCGGATGTCAGTATGCATGTTACTCAATTTTGTACGTTTCAAGGACCCGCGGGGCTGCCACAAGCAGGTGCCAGTTTATACTGCCTCAGACAGACACTGAAATGTTAAAGTGCGGCAAAATCCGGGGAACTGTCAAAAGGGTGTGATCCCGAGACAGGATTTTCGCATACGGGCCTGTGGGCTGTGTCAGTATCCGGTCCCGCGCATCACCACCTGCACGGTTGCCGCCAGCAGGCGCAGATCCTCTGTCAGAGACAGGCGGGTCTCATAGGCGGTGTCGAACCGGGCGCGGTCGGCAAAGGTCGAGGCGTTGCGCAAGGAGACCTGCCAGATACCGGTGATGCCAGGGCGCAGCCGGTAATAGGCGGTGCCGGGATAAAGGTTGACCTGGCTGGGCATCATCGGGCGGGGTCCGACCAAGGACATGTGGCCGCGCAGCACGTTCCAAAGCTGCGGCAGCTCGTCAAGCGAGGATGCGCGCAGAAAGCGTCCGAAGACGGTTATGCGAGGGTCGGATCTGAGCTTTTGCGTGCGGTTCCATTCGATGCGTGCCGCCGGATCCAAAGCGAGGTGGCTTTCCAGCTTTGCCTCGGCATCCGTCACCATCGTGCGCAGCTTCCACATCGGGTAGGGACGTCCGTTGCGCCCAACGCGGGTCTGGACGTAGAATGGCTTGCCGCCCTCCAGTGCCACCAGCAGCGCGAGGCATCCCACCAGCGCGACCACGATCGGCGCGCTCAGCATTACCAGCGCGATATCGAGCAGGCGTTTCGCGCCATCACGATAAAGCCCGCGCCGTTCTTGCGGATGGATCGGGCTGGATGGAAGCGTCTGGGATGCGATGTCGCGATAATGCGCCGTCATATGCGGCGCCCGTCGGAGGGATGAGGCAGATTTTCCAAACTTAAATCCAAACTAAAACTCGGGTACAGCCTTGTCTAAATACTAAAAGAGCAACCATAATTTGACTAAAATGGGTCGAGATTCTGTTAAGCACAATCGAGGACCGGCGCCAAGTTTTTGGTATCCATGTTTGAAAAAAATGACCGAAGCGACCGATATGCATCTATTGATGTCGCGATTTGTGCATTTGTTAGGCTCGCAGTTGCCTATTCGGGCAGGCGCCTGATAAGCCCGGAAGGTCAGCTCTGAAGCTTGCCCGGAAACCACATACACGTTAGGTGAAATGGGTTCTGTGTGGTTTTGAGCTTACAGTCACAATTTTGCCCGTCTGCTGAGGCAAGGGTTCTGCGACAGATTTCAGGCTTGGCATGAATAGTACGCTCGACATATACACCGCGTTCTTCAAACTGGCGGAACGGCCGTTTTCACTGGTGCCCGACCCGGATTTCATCTTCTGGTCGGATCAGCACAACCGGGCCTATGCGATGCTGGAATACGGCATCCTGACCCGCGCTCCGATCACCCTGATCACGGGCGAGGTCGGTGCCGGCAAGACCACGCTGCTGCACCAGCTGCTGCGCTCGGTCGGGGACGAGGTGCGCATCGGGCTGATCGCCAATGCCCATGGGGATCGGGGCGAGCTGCTGCGCTGGGTGTTGCAGGCGCTGGGGCAACCTGCCGGGGCGGACGAGAACTATGTCGACCTTTTCGGCCGGTTTCAGAGCTTCCTGATATCGGAATACGCTGCCGGGCGCCGGGTGATCCTCATATTCGACGAGGCGCAGAACATGACGCGTGAATCGCTCGAAGAGCTGCGGATGTTCACCAACATCAACGCCAACAAAGACGAGTTGCTGCAACTTGTCCTGGTCGGCCAGCCCGAGCTGCGCGAGGTGATCCACCGCCCTGATTTGCGCCAGTTCGCGCAGCGGGTATCGTCGGCCTTTCATTTGTCGACGATGGATGCGGTGACGGTGCAGCATTATATCACACACCGTCTTGCCATCGCGGGGGCCGTGTCCGAGATATTCGCGCCCGAGGCCTGCGCGCTGATTTCCGAGGCATCGGGTGGGGTGCCGCGGCTGGTTAATCAGCTGTGCGATCTGTCGATGGTCTATGCCTTCACCCGGAACGAACAATTGGTTACACGCCTGACGGTGCAGCAGGTGCTGGACGACGGTGTATTCTTCCCCAGCCAGAGAACGGCCTATCCGGCTCTGGTTCTTGAACCGCATCAGAAGACAAAGGCGGACTAGTGTGGATCTAAAGTTCTATTTTTCCCTGTTTCTGCGGCGTCTGCACTGGTTTCTGCTGTTTCTGATCATTGGTTCGGCCATCGGCCTGACGTTGGCCAAGGTGCTGCCGCCGGTCTATGTTGCCAAGGCGCGCCTGCTGGTGGAATCCGAGCAGATCCCGGACGAACTCGCCGCCTCGACCGTGCGGACCGAGGCGACCGAACAGCTCGAGATCATCCAGCAGCGCATCCTGACCCGCGACACGCTGCTGGATATGGCCAACCGCCTGCAGATCTATGCGCCGGGCTCTGGAAAAGCGCAGATCGCGCTGGATGCCGATACCCTGGTCGAGGACATGCGCAAGCGGATCTCGATGGTGACAACCGGTGGTGGCCAGCGTGGCGCGGCCAGCGCCACCCTGGTCGCAGTCAGTTTCGAGGCTTCCAATGCCCGCATGTCTGCCACTGTCACCAACGAGCTGGTCACCCTGATCCTGCGCGAAGATGTGGCGATGCGGACCCGGACCGCGCGTCAGACGCTGGAATTCTTTGAACAGGAAGTGGCCCGGCTGGACAAGGAACTGGCCCAGCGCGGCGCCACGATCCTAGCCTTCAAGGAAAAGAACCAGGAGGCTCTGCCGGACAGTCTTGATTTCCGCCGGTCCCAGCAGGCCGCCAGCCAGGAGCGTCTGCTCCAGCTCGAGCGCGAGGAGGCGGGGCTGAAGGACCGCCGCAGCCGTGTGGTCAGCCTGCAGGATTCGGACGGCGCGCTGCAGGACGCCACGCCGCTTCGGGATCAGAGCCCGGAACAGCGCCAGCTGCAGAGCCTACGGGATGAACTGTCCGGCCTCAGGGCAGTCCTATCCCCTGAAAACCCCAAGATAAAACTGCTCGAGGCGCGACTCGTTGCGCTGGAGGACGTGGTAAAGGAGCAGCTGGCGCGCGCCGCCGGATCCCGGGGCGGGGAGACGCTGGACATCTATGAAGTGCAGCTGGTTGATATCGATGGCCAGCTCGATTTCATCGCGTCCCAGAAGGCTCAGGTCCAGGCCAGCCTCGACGGGCTGGCGCAGTCGATAGAGGCAACGCCCGGCAATGCGATCACGCTGGACACGTTTGAGCGCGACTATGCCAACGTGCGGGCGCAATATGACCAGGCCGTCGCGAACAAGGCCCGCGCTGAAACCGGTGATGTGATTGAGGCGCTGTCCAAGGGGCAGCGGATCTCGATCATCGAACAGGCCGTGATTCCGCAGGAGCCCGAGCGCCCCAATCGGGTGCTGATCGCGGCCGGTGGGGTCAGCGGCGGCCTGCTGCTGGGGCTTGCCATGGTGCTGCTGCTGGAACTGGTGAACACCGGGATCCGACGTCCCGCCGATCTGACTGCGCAGCTGGGAATCCAGCCCTTTGCCACGCTTCCCTATTATCGCACCCGCCGCGAGACGCTGCGCCGCCGTAGCCTGATCGTGGGGGTTTTGGGAACCTTCCTGGTTGGTATTCCGGTGGGGCTCTGGGCGGTGCACACCTGGTACATGCCGCTGGATCTTTTGTTAGATGCCATCGGTCAGCGATTTGGACTGGCAGGCATGGTCTGGCCTGTGCCGACGGCTTGGGCCTGAGAGGAGCGACATGGAAAAGATTCAGAGCGCCATCGCCAAGGCCCGTGCCGAACGGGTAGGCGGCTCGCAGCCGGGTACGACAGCATTGCGCACCGACGCCGTCGTCGCATCCTCTCCGGCAGGGGATGTGGCGACGGCCTGGCAGGCACTGCCCGCCCTGACGCTCAGTTCCCGCCAGATGGAGCGCAACCGCATCGTCGCCTTCCGGGGCGGTAGCGCCGCCACAGGTGTGGACATGCTGCGTACCCGCGTGCTTCAGCAGATCCGCGCCAACAACTGGCACCGGCTGGCGATCACTTCGCCTTCGGCCGCCTGCGGCAAGAGCACGCTGGCGCTGAACCTGGCCTTCAGCCTGGCACGCCAGCCTGATCTGCGCACATTGCTACTGGAACTAGACCTGCGGCGGCCCTCGCTCGGGTCGATGCTGGGCGTCAGCCGCGACATCAGTTTTTCTGGCGTGCTCGACGGCACCCGCCAGTTCGAAAGCAACGCCATGCGATATGGCGACAACCTTGCGATCTCGACCAACCCCGGGCCCAGCCGGAATCCGGCCGAACTTCTGAACAGCCTGCATGTGCCGGACGTGCTGGCGGATATCGAGGCCCGCTACGATCCGACTCTGACGATCTTTGACATGTCGCCGATGCTGGTCAGCGATGACACCATGGCCTTTGCCGGGCAGGTCGACTGCGTGTTGCTGGTGGCCGCTGCTGAGGCGACGACGATCAAGGAAATCGATCAGTGCGAACGCGAACTGGCGGCCCAGACCAACGTCATGGGCGTAGTCCTTAACAAATGCCGCTACATGGGGCCGGAATACGGGTATGACTACGACTACTGAGTGGCTTCGTTTAGGCTGTGCGCCAAATATTACATAATGTTCATTATTGGATTCAAGTACCGCTTATGGGCGCGTTCATACCAGAAGTGAAAATTCTGTATAAAAACAGAGTATTGCGCGGCGAATCTCAATGAGGCGTGCTCCTCTTCACCTGACCGACCGAGGCCGCACCC
>NZ_LDPY01000007.1 GCF_001038505.1 Puniceibacterium sp. IMCC21224 | reverse complement strand
ACCGCCAAGGGCACATTGCTGTTCCTGCGCCATTTCGGAGAGTTCCTGCACGATCGTATCGGTTCCGTCGAACTGGCGCGCGTCGACCAGCAAGTGCTGGACGCGTATCTGGCGCATCTGGGGCAGACGGCGCACGTTCATCGCAACAGATCCGCCTCTATGTCGATGTCCCCATCGACCTCCATCATTTTGGGCCATGGGTGACCGGGGCGGCATTCCCTTCCTGCCCTGGGGTGGGCGCACGGCAAGCAATGTCAGCGGTCGGAGCCGGACGAGCTCGGAGAACACCACGCCGCGCATCCCCGAACCGGTCATCGGCGCACTGCTCCACTGGTCGATGCGATACGTCGATGTCTTCGCTCCGGATATCCTCGCGGCGCGCGAAGAGCTGGATCGCCTTAAAGCCCGCGCTGCCCAGATTATTGCCGAGGATGCGCGCCAGACCCGCCACGAACGGTTTCGCTACCGTCTTCGCACCTGGCTCGAGGCCCGTCGGGCGGAAGGGCGGGGCGTGCCACTCTGGGAGCGCCGTCCAAACACCACCCGCGGTGTCCCCGATGTTAGGGAAGGCAACGCGTATAATTTCAGGCTGATGTGCCTTCAGATCGGCTGTCCTCAAACGGGGAACCTCAGTAGTTCCACCGCGACCGTGAGGATGCTGGACCAGATGGCGGGTGAGATGGGAACCGAGGTCGGCGGAATGGATACCCCGATCACCCTCGATCCCGATACCGGCCTGCCCTGGCGGGAGCGTTTCGACACGGACAGCCTGCCACATGAAGAGCAGATGCTGCAGGCGGCCTGCTACATCGTCTGCGCGTATCTGACGGGGATGCGCGACAGCGAGTTGCAGGACATGGAGCCGGGCTGCGTTTCGGTTGAACGCAGTGCTGACAACCTGATCGAGCGCTATCGGGTACGCAGCAACGTCTATAAGCACCGCGAGGCGGCGGGTGTTTCCGCCGATTGGATCACTATCGCGCCGGTCGCCCGAGCGGTCGATGCTTTGGAAGTCCTGTCACGGCGCGCACGCGGCGAGCGCGACCTGAGATCTCTTTGGGTCTCGTTGAAGCCTTGGGACTGGACGGCGGATTACCTTGCCGCGCAGGCGTCGCCGATCATCAAGATGTTCCGCGACGGTCTGGATGCAAAGGTCGCAAACCCGCCCGCAATTCCACATGTCGACGGACGCCCCTGGCATTTCAGCACCCGCCAGTTCCGGCGCACCATCGCATGGTACATCGCGAACCGCCCTTTCGGCGTGATTGCCGGAAAGATCCAGTACAAGCATGCCTCCGTGGCGATGTTCGAGGGCTATGCCGGTGCGCCGCACGGAGATTTTCGCCGGGCGGTCGAGCAGGAACGCGCCCTTGGCCAATTGGACGATGTGGTCGCCTATTATGAGGCCTACCTGCAGGGTGACGAGCCCGGCGGACCGGCTTCGTCCCGTCTCAAGCAGGAGTTCGACCACGTCCGGGACACCCTCGGTGATCTGCCCGGGCGCATCCTCGACCAGAAACGCCTTCGAACGATGCTGGCGCATCTTGGAAAGACGCTGCATGTCGGATTTCTGAACGATTGCTTCTTTGAGCCCGCCAGCGCCCTCTGCCTGCGGCCCGACGACAAGCCGGAGGCCCCGGTGATTTCGCGTTGCAGCCCTGACCGCTGCCCCAATTCCTGCCTGACCACGCGCCATGTCGCGCCCTGGCGGACCTCGATCGAGGAGGGCGAGCGCCTCCTGCAGGGCAACACCCTGTCGGCATTTCAGAAGGTCGCAATCGCGCAGGACAATGATCGAAAGCGCGGACTGATCGCGCACTTGGAGGACCCAAAGCTATGACATGGCCCGTCAGTCAGAAGACCGAAGACGCCTTGCGCGCCGCCATGAAGCGGCTGCTCGAAGGAGCCTCAGAGCATACCGACGGGCGCCTCAGTGTCGCCAATCTCGCGTGCGAGGCCGGCGTCAGCCGCGCCACAGCCAACCGGGCCACTGCCGTTCTTGCGGAATTTCGTGCGGCAGAGGCGCGGTTCCGGTCGGGATCAGTCGCAGGATTGAAAGCCCGTATCCGTGAACTCGAAGCCGAGCTGAGGGCCGCCCGCGGCGGCGAACTGGCAGAGCTGCGCGCGACCGTCAAAACCCTAGCGCAACAAATCCAGGTACTCGCGCTGAAGGGTGAAGAACAACGCCGCCTGATTGCGGTTCTTGAAGCACAGATCGCGCGGGCCGACCCGAAAGTCCTGCCGTTCAGTCCGCCGTCCCAGGGCGGCATCTGAAGTCATGATCAGGGAGAGGAAGAGGTGAGCTGGGTGGGGGTGAAACAGGGATAAGATAGAGAGGGAGCCCCCATGAATTGTCTCATCGATGCCACTCAGGAAAACCCCAATGATCGCAGGGTGTTTTCCTTAAGAGACAGCTTGACTGTCCAGATAACATGCCGTAGGGATCTATGATGCCGAACGGCTGTTTGGTCGCAGCCTGACCAACAGCGCGGGCCGGGTCGTCCCGATCCGCTGGATCGGTGAGCAACATGTGCGTGAAGACTGTCAGGGACGGATCCCGTCACTGGCGGACTGGCTCGGCCGCATTCAGCCCGAACCCTGGATGGCCAATGGCCGGATCGACAACGACCCGACGCAGATTGGCAGCGACCCGCGTGCGGCCTGGGTCGAGGCGGTTGCGGGTCACCAGACCATTCTCGGTTTCGAGGATTGGCTTCTGAAGGTCTCGGTCGAGCACGTCCGGCATCGCCAGAACCGCGCCGCCGCCTGATCCGCCGGGCGGCAAACTCACCAACCACCTGACCACGTCCCAATCGTCCCGCTCGAGCCCCAACCGGCTTGGCGGGTCGATTGCGTTTCAAGGAAGGAAATCGACATGCACGACCCCGTCTACGAGGAGATCCACCAGGGCCACACGATCAAGATCTACCATGACACGGATGCTGAGAGCCCGCGGGAGTGGTCCAATCTCGGTACGCTGATCTGCTGGCACCGGCGCTATCGGCTGGGTGACAGCCATCAGTACGACAGCCCTGAGGCGTTCCTGCGCGATCTTGCGGGCGTCTCGGATCAGAGCGATCTCCCGATGGATCAGCTGCGCGCCCGCGCCGAATGCAAGGCAATCATCCTGCCCGTCTTTCTCTATGACCATTCCGGCCTCGCGATGAACACCATCGGGTTTCACTGCCCTTGGGATTCCGGCCAGGTCGGTTTTGTCTACGTGACGCTCTCAGATGTGCGAAACGAATTCGGTGTGAAACGCGTGACCAAGGCCCTGCGCGAAAAGACTGAAGGCGTCTTACGTGGTGAGATCGTCGACTACGATGCCTACCTTGGCGGTAGTGTCCATGGCTATGTCATCGAGCAGGACGGCGAGGAGATCGACGCTTGCTGGGGGTTTGTTGGCGACTATGAGACGCATTGTTTGCCGGAGGCGCGGAATGCCGTTCCTCGGTCTGATCCACATGTGACACCCGCGATCGGCGCATTGACCGCCCATCCGTAGAATAAATCGCCGCCACACACCGGAACTATGGGCAGCACCCGATTGCGCGCGCGCATTGCTGCACTGCAGAAAAATCATAGCCCACCCATTGTGCGACTGCAGCATTGCTCCTATGTTCGCTCTTGTGATCGGTTCTCTCCTCCTCCCTGAACCGATCCGGAATAATCGGCGGCATCCACCTCCTCCCGGATGCCGCCTTTTTATTTGCAGATCCCCATTCTGAGTTCTTGCGATTTCTCCTCGTTGACCATTCGGTCCCCGAGCTTGCTGTGTAACGGGTCCGTTTCTTTGGAGGTGCCCAAAATGCAGGCACGGCCGTGTCCCAGCAGCCTGGCATGGGTTTGCGCGACAACGCCCACAGCGTCATCCCCAGATTTTGTGGATAAGTTTTCGCTGCCAAGACTTCAGTTTTCGAGGCCATGAAAGAGCGAGAGGCAGGGCGGGAGGGGTGACCCCTCCCGGGTGAGAGAGTGCGCGCGGGGCTCGGGGCCAACCCTCAACCCCGGAGATTGCCGATGAACGCTCACCCCCATTCCGTCCCTCTTGCGCCCGAGGCCGAGGCCCCTGCCCTGCCAGAGGCTCCGGGCTTCGCCCAACACCTGATCCAGGCTGCAAAAGCCCTCGTCCCCCTTTTCGAGGCAGGCAGGTCCATCGACGCCGCCGCCCTCCGCGCCGCGATGGAGGATGCTTTCGGTGCCAGCGACACCAGCGGTGCCTGGGTCTGGAAGGACGCCTATGAGGCCGCCGAGGTCGCCCAGATCCTGATGCTCTCGCGCTACGGCGCGCTGATGCAGCGCCAGGCGGTCTCGCCGCAGGCCTTCCTCACCATGATCGAACGTCTCGCCGGTCTGGCCCCGTCCCACACGCGGCGCTCCGAAGACAGCGTGCGCCTGCAACAATTTTCGACCCCTCTACCGCTTGCGGCCATCGTCGCGCAGGCGGCGGGGTTTCGGGATGACGACCTGGTGCTCGAGCCCTCGGCCGGCACCGGCATGCTGGCGGTATTTGGCCGGATTGCAGGTGCTCGCTTGGCGCTGAATGAACTCGCGGAGACCCGCCGCGCCTTGCTGAGACAGCTGTTCCCCGACGCCGCAGTCTCGGATCACGATGCCGCGTCGATCGACGACCGTCTCGATCAGTCGTTCACACCCACGGTCGTGGTGATGAACCCGCCGTTTTCGGCTGCCAACCATGTCGAAGGCCGGTTCCGGCAGGCGACCAGTTGTCATGTACTTTCCGCCCTCGCGCGCCTCGCGCCGGGCGGGCGCCTCGTCGTCATCACCGGCGAGAGCTTTCGCCCGTCCACCAAGAGCTTCCAGTCGACGTTTCAGCGGATTGGCCAGAGCGCTGACGTGGTGTTTTCCGCCGCCATCGACGGCGAGGTCTTCGCACGACACGGCACCACGATCGACACACGGCTGACGGTGATCGACAAGCGTGTGGCGGGCGAACAAGGGACCGCACCTATCGACATCGAGACCGCCTATCATCCGCTCTGCGCGACCACGGCCGATCTCCTCGCGTCAGTTCTGACCCACTGCCCGGAGCGCGGCAGCCCTCCGCCCTGCCCCACCAGCACGGCTTTGTCCGTACCGAAGCCCACGTCCCGCACGAACCTGCAGGCCCTGCGCAACGCCGCCCGCAAAGAAACCCGCGCCCTCGCCGAGGAACGTGCGAGGCATCCTTTCGACGACATCGAGACAGCCCCACTCGACTATCTTCCGAAGGCCTGGAGCGAACCCGACGGTGCTCTGCAAGACACGGTCTACGAAGCCTATGACCTGCAATCGATCCGGATCGATGGTGCGGCGGAGCATCCGACAGCTCTTGTGCAATCCGCCGCCATGGCCTCGGTCCCGCCGCCCGTCCCGACCTACCGCCCCGTCCTGCCGAAGACTCTTGTCGCCGACGGTCTCCTCTCCGCGCCGCAGCTCGAAAGCGTCATCTATGCGGGCAATGCGCATAAGACGCATCTCAAGGGCTGGTTCAAGCGCGGCGAGATCGAAGGCCAGCTCATGGCGGCGGCCGAGGGCGACGAAGATGCCTTCCGCCTGCGCAAGGGTTGGTTTCTCGGCGATGGCACGGGCTGCGGCAAGGGGCGGCAGGTCGCGGGCATCATTCTCGACAACTGGCTGCAGGGACGGCGACGGGCGGTCTGGGTCTCAAAGAGCGACAAACTGATCGAGGATGCGCGGCGCGACTGGATGGCGCTCGGCGGGCGCGAAAGTGATATCGTGCCGCTCTCGAAGTTCCGCCAGGGGAGCGATATCCGCCTCCCCGAAGGCATCCTCTTTGTCACCTATGCCACGCTGCGCTCGGCTGAGCGCGAGGGCAAAGCCTCCCGCCTCGACCAGGTGACGTCCTGGCTCGGCGAGGGGTTCGACGGGGTCATCGCTTTCGACGAAAGCCACGCCATGGCGAATGCCGCCGGCGAAAAGTCCGACCGCGGCGACAAAAAGGCTTCGCAGCAGGGCCTCGCTGGCCTTGCGCTGCAGAACGCCGTGCCCGATGCGCGGGTTCTCTATGTCTCGGCGACCGGTGCCACGGTCGTCGGCAATCTCGCTTATGCCTCTCGCCTCGGTCTTTGGGGTACCGGGGATTTCCCCTTCGTGACGCGGGCAGAGTTTGTCGCCGCGATGGAGGCCGGGGGCATCGCGGCCATGGAGATGATCTCGCGCGACCTGAAGGCGCTCGGACTCTATCTTGCGCGGTCCCTCTCCTATGCCGGGGTCGAGTACGAAATGCTGGTGCATGAGCTGACGCCCGCACAGATCGCGATCTATGACAGCTATGCCGACGCCTATCAGATTATTCACAACAATCTTGAGGCCGCCCTTCAGGCCTCGGGAATTTTGTCGGAGACCGGCACGTTGAATGCCCAAGCGAAATCCGCCGCGCGCTCAGCCTTCGAGAGCAACAAGCAGCGCTTCTTCAATCATCTCATCACCGCCATGAAATGCCCCTCGCTGATCCGCGCCATCGCGGCGGACCTGGCGGCGGGTCATGCGGCGGTCATCCAGGTAGTCTCGACCAGCGAAGCGGTGATGGAACGCCGCCTCGAGGATATCCCACCCTCCGAGTGGGATGATCTTCAGGTCGACTTCACGCCAAGGGAGGCGGTCATGGAGTATTTGATGCACAGCTTCCCAACGCAACTCTTCGAGCCCTACACGGACGAGAATGGCGATCTGCGCTCGCGCCCGGCCCTCGATGGCGATGGCAATCCGATCATCTGTCGCGAGGCGGAGCGGCGGCGGGACGATCTGATCGAGCATCTTGGGGCCCTCGCCCCGGTGCAGGGCGCGCTCGATCAGATCCTTTGGCATTTCGGCGGGAACGCCGTGGCCGAGGTCACGGGGCGTAAACGACGCATCGTGAAGACACGTGAGGGGCGGCTCAAGGTCGAGAACCGCCCAGCCTCCTCCAACCTTGGTGAGACGCAGGCCTTCATGGATGACGCCAAGCGCATCCTGGTATTCTCTGACGCCGGTGGCACGGGTCGCAGCTATCACGCCGACCTCGGGGCGAAGAACCGGCGCTTGCGGGTGCATTACCTTCTTGAACCCGGCTGGAAGGCAGACAATGCGATCCAGGGGCTTGGTCGCACCAATCGCACCAACCAGGCGCAGCCACCGCTCTTCCGTCCCGTTGCCACAGACGTGAAAGGTGAGAAGCGCTTTCTCTCCACAATCGCGCGCCGCCTCGACACGCTTGGTGCTATCACCAAGGGGCAGCGCGAGACCGGCGGACAGAACATGTTTCGTGCCGAGGACAACCTCGAGAGCCCCTACGCACGCGCGGCGCTGCGGCAGTTCTTCTACAAGCTGCGCGCGGGCAAGATCGAGGCGTGTTCCTATGTGAAATTCCAGGAGATGACCGGGCTGACGCTCGATGAGGCGGATGGCACGATGAAAGAAAATCTGCCGCCAATTCAGCAGTTCCTGAACCGCTGCCTCGCGCTCCGGATCGATATGCAGGACGCGATCTTCGAGGCCTTCGGCGGGTTCCTCTCGGCCATCATCGAGGACGCGCGTCAGGCAGGCACGCTCGATGTCGGCCTCGAAACCCTGCGCGCCGAGAAATTCGAGATCGTCGATCGCAAGGTCATCTTCGAGCATGACGCGACGGGCGCGACGGCGACTGCCCTGACCGTGGAGCGCACAGATCGCAATGATCCGCTCACCCTGCCCCGCGTCAAAGCAATCTGCGCTGACACGAAAGGCGCGACGCTGTGCTGGAACAAGACCTCCAAGCGCGCGGCACTGATGGTGACCGTGCCGGCCTTCATGGATGAGGACGGTGTGCCGATCCTTCGGGTGAAGCTCCTGCGGCCCATGGCGACTGAGATTCTCGCGCTTTCCGAGTTCTCGAAATCGCACTGGGAAGAGATCGATGATGCGATGTTCGAACAGCTCTGGCGGGCCGAAGTCGACGCCGTGCCGGAGTTCACCACCTCGAAGATCACGCTGATCTGCGGGTTGCTCCTGCCGATCTGGGACCGGCTGCCCGCGGACAACATGCGCATCTATCGCCTGCAGACCGAGGATGGGGAGCGCGCCATCGGCCGTTTGGTCAGCCAGGAGCAGCTTCTCAATGTCTACGCGCGGCTCGGCCTCGATTGTCAAATCGAGATGACACCGCAGGAGGTCTTCGCCGCGGTGATGGACGCCAGGACGACCCTCAGCCTGCTCGGTGGTTACCAGCTGCGCCGGTCCCTGGTCATGGGACAGCCGAGGCTTGAACTGATCGGTGCGTCGGGCACGGCCCTGCCCGAACTGAAGGCAATGGGCTGCTTCACCGAGGTGATCCAGTGGAAGACGCGGGTGTTCATTCCGGTGGACGGCATCGAGGTGCTGGGACGGGTCCTTGCCGCGCATCCGGTCGGCGCAAGCGCCGCGGATGCCGCCGCATGAACGCGCGGCGCAGCATCGCAGATCTCTCGGCCGATCTGGCAGACCGCGCCGAGAGCTTCTGCCGCCAGTATTTTCCCGAAGGCCGCAAGCAGGGCAACTATTGGCAGGTTGGCGACACCTCTGGCGCAAAAGGGCAGAGTCTCGCGATCCGACTGCAGGCGGAAGGCTGGCGCAAGGCTGGGTCTTGGCAGGACTTCGCGACGGGTGAATACGGCGACCTGATCGACCTGCTTCATGAACGGCTCGGATCGGTTACGCTGAAGGAAACCCTGAGGGAGGCCCGGTCCTTTCTCGGTGAGGGCCCCTGCCCTGCCGCACCTCGTGAAACCCAAAGGGCTGAGCGACCGGATGCTGCCTCCAGCAAACGCATCGCGCGGGCGCGCAAACTCTTCTCCGCAGGCAAGCCGGTGCTTGGCACATTGGGCGCCACCTATCTGCAAGGTCGCGGGATCACGCGTCTTGGCCCGGCCCTGCGCTATCACCCGCGGGTCTTCCTGCGGCAGGGCGAAGACGACGCCAATCCGCCACAAAGGGCCCCTGCCCTGCTGGCTAAGATCACTGACAATCGGGGCCAGATCACCGGATGCGCAAGGGTTTTTCTCGACCCGTCCACCGGCGGTCTGGTTGCGATCGAGAGCCCGAAAAGGATCCTTGGACATCTGCACGGGCATGCCATCCGCTTCTGGTCCGGCACCTCTCGTAGCGATCTCATCGTCGGCGAAGGGCTCGAGAACGCCCTCTCGATCGGCACGGCTCTTCCTGAATTCAACTTTGCCTCCTGTCTCACCGCCACCCATCTCGGCCTCTTCATCCCGCCGCCGGGGATAAAGCGCATCTGGATCGCGCGGGACAATGACGAAGCTGGACGTAACGCATCAACGAAATTGCGTAACCAGCTGGAATCGCTTGGAATTGCATGTGGCGGCCTCGTGCCGGCCATGGGGGATTTCAACGACGATCTGCGGGCATTTGGCAAAGATGCGCTGCGCCGGTCCCTGTTAGGGGCCATGAAAGCACAAGGTCTGGAGATTGAGGATGGGTGACCGCCAACTTCCTCAGCGAAGTCCGAAAGGGCGAAGGTTCTGCTGGTTCGATCTGATCCCGTTTGGAAAAGGGGAGCGATGGACCGGCGGGTCGGGGCTGAGTGCCCCTCGCCCGGGCAGCAATGCGCCCCGAACCAGAAAATTCCCCTGCCCCACCACATGACCGTGGCGGGCCATTCCTCGCGGGAACAATTTTCCGGCCCTGGGCGCATTCTCCGCTGCGCTCCGATCCTGACGGATGCGGCCCGGCCGCCGCCGGTCCTGTTATCGCCCCATCCAAATCGGGTCAGATCAAACAGAGGAACCAGACGATGCCCCATCAGACAGACATCCCGAGGAGACCGGCGTGACCTCCGCCATCCTCGACCACCTCGCACTTCATGGCGCAACACCAGGACCCGGCGAGACCGATCATCGCCCCCTGCCCCAGCCCGACGAGGTCGAGCTCGCCATGGCGACGCTCTTTGACACCACCACCGGTCTCCTCACTGGCAGCCAGTTGGAAGACAATCTCGAGGAGGTGCTGTGGTCCCTCACCTCGATCTTCCATCGTCGGCTCACCCACATTCAGAAACTGCTCGATGACAACGAATTCGAGGTCCGGGAAAGTTTGGGCGTACAGGACGGCTCCGAGGTCGCCTCGGTCGAGCTCGAGCGCCTCCAGATGATCGGGCTGAAACTCTGGGACCATCGTGACGCTTTCGAACAAATGCGCGATCTGGCCGTGGACCACTTCTCGGCCGCCACCGGCTCGCCTTGGCTGCCCCGCACCGGATCCAAGGTTTCCCATCGCGGCCTCACCTCCGCCGTGGTGGACAGTCGGGCCTATCTTTCCGCCAAGCGTCGGAAGGAGACCGAGGTGCACTGCCCCGAAGGCACACGGATCGCTTTCTCGGGCGGGGATTATCACGCCTATGATCTGATATGGTCCGTCCTCGACGCCACCCATGCAAAATACCCCGACATGGTGCTGCTGCACGGCGGCACGCCCAAGGGTGCAGAAATGATCGCGGCCCGTTGGGCAGATACCCGTGGCGTCACCCAGGTGGTCTTCAAGCCCGACTGGAAGAGCCACGGCAAGGCCGCCCCGTTCAAGCGCAACGACAAGATGCTCGAGACCATGCCGCAGGGCCTGATCGCTACACCCGGTTCAGGCATTACCGAGAACATCGTCGACAAGGCCCGCAAGCTCGGCATTCGTATCAAGAGGATCGGGGCTTAGGCCCCGGTACATTCCGACGTAGCGGTTCGAATGCGGACATCGGATCTGAGTCGTGCCAATGACCGCTCAGCGGGATAAGTGTGATTTCGCTGCGGTTGCTCCAAAGGCAGCTTTAGAACTAACTATGAGCTCAGGTCCTTTTTGAGCCACTTGACAAAGGTTGAGACTGCCGGTCTTTCGAGCGTCTCGGCAAGTGCGACAGCATAGTATGCAAATGCTGTCGGCCATGCGGCATTCAATGCTCGCACCAAATGCCCTGAGGCTAAGCCTTCTTTCACATAGACATCGTTCAGCAATGCCAATCCTTGACCGTCGATCACTGCTTTAACCGTCAAAAAGTCGTTGCCATACTGTGTGCCGTAGGCCGCGCCGCTGGCGTCAATGCCCTGTGCCTCAAACCAGATCGACCAATCCTTTCCTGTGGAATCGGGCAACAATCTATACCGCAGACAGTCAGATGGCGTTTCAAGCGGCCCAAGGCGTTCCAATAGTTTCGGACTAACGACAAGGATCAGCTCTGGAGAGCATAGCCATTCGGACCGCAGGCCCGGATAGGTGCCAAGACCATGGCGGATCGCCAGATCAACGGGCTCCGATTTGAGGTCAACCAATCGGTCTTCGGTTTCGACCGAGACTTTGATTGCTGAATGCGCTTCAGAAAATCGTCCCAGGCTGGAGACAAGCATGGTGTGGGCAAAGGTCGCAGATGCGCTGATCCGCACCGTGTGGCCATGCCGGGCAAAGTTCTTTTGGTGTGCGGCCTCAATCGTCGAAAACGCCGCGCTGACATCTGATTGAAGCGCAAGCCCTGCCGCCGTGAGTGTGATCCCATTTTTGCTTCGGGTGAACAGGCGCACCCCGTGACGCTCCTCGACTGCACGGATGCGTTGACTGATTGCACCCGGCGTCACGCCAAGTTCATGCGCGCCGTCCTGCATCGCGCCTGCGCGTGCGACGACGTGGAATGTGTAGAGGTCCTGGATGCGTATTGCCATTCTTCACTTTAGATCAGCTAAAGTTATTTGACCAGTTTCTCGTTCGTCAAAACGCAAGTTACGTGGCATTTCGCGAGGACAAGGAGATACACCATGTCAGCAACCACATCCGCCCAACCACGCCAGAACTGGACCGTTGTCATCTTCGGGTTCCTGGCACTGTCGCTCGCCTTCTCCAGCCGAGCCGCCCTTGGATTGATCATGCCTGTTTGGCAAACGGAGTTCGGGTGGACCAGTAGTTATATCTCTAGCGTCGGAGCGGCAGCGCTCTTGATTATGGCTATTGTTGCCCCGTTTGCAGGGCGCTTGGTGGATCGTCTCGGATCGCAGTTCACACTCAACCTGGGCATGGGATTGCTAGGGGTCGGCTGTGCAATCGTGGCACTGATGAACGGCAAGCTGATGTTCGTCATCGGCTTTGCCGGGTTCTGTGCCATCGGCTTTGGAATTGTCGCGACCCATGTTGTGGCCACGGCAGTCGCCCGCAGCTTTTCCGACAATCAGGGGCTGGCGACAGGGATTGGCACATCGGGTGCGACGGGTGGTCAATTTCTTATCGTCCCTTTGATCGCAGCGCTATTGGCATTTGCAAGCTGGCGCTGGAGCTTTGGTGCCTTATCGCTTGCGAGCCTCGCGTTGATCCCATGCATTCGGATGAGCATGCGACCAGATATGTCATCAAACGAAGCCGAAGGGCGAAAAGACGACCCGTCAACAATGCGGCAGGACTTCACCTCAATTGTACGACAGCCTGCCTTTCATCTCCTGTTTTGGAGCTTTCTGATTTGTGGGTTTACGACGACTGGCGTCGTTGAAACACATTTGCTGCCCTTTGCGGCATTCTGTGGATTTCCACCCATTCCAAGTGCAACCGCCTATGGTTTGCTGTCCCTCGTCAACCTCATCGGCATGATAGCTGCCGGTTGGCTCACGGATCGTGTCAATCGTCCGATGTTGCTGGCAGCAATATACATGCTGCGGGCGCTGACATTCATCCTACTCGGCAGCATTCCCGGAACATCTATTGAAATGCTGTTCTTGTTCGCCGTTCTGTTTGGCGCGGTCGACTATTCGACAGTTCCCGTCACGGCCAGTTTCGTCGCGAGCCATGTTGGGATCAAAACGATGGGTCTCGCTATGGGTTTGATCTCTGCGGGCCACGCCCTCGGCGGGGCAATGGGTGCGTTCGCTGGCGGCTATGTCTTTACCGCGACACAGACCTACACCCTTGTCTGGACAGGCTCAGTTTGGTTGGCAGTCGGGGCCGGAGTGTTGGCGCTGTTTTTGAAAGCACACCCAATAACCAAAGCTGCGGCATCTTGAAATGCGGACATTCAGTCGCTTCGCAACATCCGGTAAAGTGGGCTCTGAGCCGCCATTCGCCGCGCAAACTCTCAATGTCCGCATCGGAGTGTAAGCGCCACGCCGATCCCCTCCTGCCGCGCTGACGCTGGCTGACCTCGCTGCCTGAAAGACCGAGCCTTCACACGCCCGGAGCACGCTGCCAGGGAATTTCCACAGCATTCGCGACACGACCTGGCGGTAAAAAGGAAGGTGGTCGCCGAACTTGGCCACCATGACCTGCGCGATCAGCGCTTCGGTGGGCAGTCCGCCGGGCACGACATGTTCCGGCGCATGCGCCGGAACAGCGCCGGCAGGCATATCTGGGGCACCGGGTGACCAGCACGCGGAGCTGGGCAGGCACCACGTCCAGCCGTTCGGAGACGTCTTCTCCGATTCTGGCCATCTCGCCGCAACCGCAGGGACAGAGCGTGCTTCGGGGCTCGATGACCCGTTCGATCCGGGGCAGGTGTTTCGGGAGGTGGCCGCGGTTGCGCTTCGGGGTGCCGCTTTCGGCTGCACCTTGCCCCTTCAGGGCGCGTCGCGCCTTCTCCTGCGCCGCGTCCAGCACGCCCTGCGCCAGTTCCACATCTTCGAGCGGAAGGTTGAACTGCTCCGGATCGAGCTTTTCGGATCTCCGCCCGAACCTCTCCGCCGCGATCCGCGCCCGTTCCGCCTCGCTACGCATGCGCCGGCCCGACCGCCCTTCCAGAACCTCGATCCTGCCCGCGTAGCCATCCGCTGAGCCGTCTAAAGAGCCGTCCATTTTGCCGTCCTATCCTGTCTCACCTCGACAGAAGGACTCGCACAGCCAGCGTCAGCGCGGCAGGAGGGGATCGGCGTGGCGCTTACATCGGAGTCTGACGCCTCATCCGATCTTGGCGTGTTTGTCTAGTCACCTATCCAACGGCGTCGCCCATGGCGCACCAGCAACAACTTTCTGGTTCGTTTGGCCTTGGGGTGATGCGTCGAGGCCGGGTCTTGGTCCAGAGTGTGCGAACAGTCGGATACACTCCGGCAAGAAGTTGGGTACAGCATCGACCGCAGTTCAGCTACATCTCCCTCGGCTGTTCACCCATCTTCCTTCGCGGCCTCCGCGCTTCTCCCGATGTCTGAGTTGCATGACATGCTGGTCGCAGCTGTCGTCCCGTCCACAAAGTTGTCGCCGATCTTTTTCCCCTGACCCTGCGGGTCATTCCGCGCGGGTCAAAAAGACCGGCGCCTGCCCCTCTCCGCTGCGCTTCGCCTTCGGTGTGGCCGGGCCTTGGCCAGCTGCAAGGTGACCATCATTGCAACGCAAACAAGGAGAAGAGCAATGACCACGAACTGCATCAAATTCACCAGCGCCGACATCGTAACCGCCAAGGGCGTCGGCTCCATCTCGACCCTGACCTTCGACCTCGACATCACGGTCGAACCCGTCGCGAGCACGAACCCGATGGCTCCCACGCACCGCGTCCTCGGCCGCTCCCCGCGCGGCAAGCTGGTCGAGTGCGGCGGCATCTGGAAGAAGCAGAACAAGGAGACCGGCGCCGACTACTACACGCTGACCATCCGCGACCACGGTTTCAACGCCAACCTCGGCAAGGCCGCGAACCAGGACGATCTGTCCCTGCAGGCCATCATCCCCTGGGGTCCCAAAGACGCCGTGTGACGCAAAGAATCGGCTGGGGCAACCCAGCCGACTTCTGCTGCCTTCCTTGCCCCTGAAGCGACTTGGTTATTTGTTGGTCTGCCGTGATTGAAGAGCGGAACGGCGGCAAATGATCATAGCCCGTTTGTAAGGCCCGGCCGATACTGTTCGTTTTGGCACCCTAGGTTTCGCGGTACTGTCGGGCGTTTCGAGTCCTAGATCTGCATGTGTTTTGACAGCCGTGCATTCGCATAAAATCAATACGAAACAAATGGTTACAGAGGAATCGCCGCGATGCATGACCCAATATCTGCGGCGAAGATGTCGCTATTATCCCTATATATTGAGTCGCGGCGTTCCGTGATCGCTACAGCTTGTCGCCACATCTAAACCGCCTGGTGCGTCGAGTAGGTTCGAACTTCCGGGCAAAAATCGTTGTTAAGACTCGTTTTTCCGTGTAGATGACACTTTAAAGAGCGAAATCGCTGAAAAAGCGATATTTAGAGGGCAGGCGGATGCGAGATAGGTCATTTACGGCTGATACGAAGGATCAACCCTTCGACGAGATCATCCTTCAGCAGGGAGAGTTGATTTCTGACCGTCTCAATATGTTGCGGCAGGAACAGTATCCTCCAGATGCCCAGAAAGGTCTACGCCAGTTTTCGCTTGCGGAGGTTGCGTACTACCTTGGCGTAACCCAGTCGACTATCAAGAAGCTTCACCTCGAGGGCAAAGGCCCCGAGCCTGAAACGTCGTCATCCGGAAGGCGTAGCTACTCTGCGGAGCAGATGCTCGAGCTGAGAGCGTATCTGGACAAGCATGGTCGGCCCGGCAAGCGTCGATATGTGCCCTACCGACAGCCAGGTGAAGAGTTGCACGTTGTGTCTGTCGTGAACTTTAAAGGGGGCAGCGGAAAGACCACCACCGCAGCTCATCTCGCTCAGCATTTGGCGCTGAAGGGGCATCGCGTTCTTGCGATCGACTTGGATCCTCAAGCTTCGCTAACAGCTTTGCACGGTATTCAGCCTGAACTCGACAACGTGCCTTCGCTCTATGAGACACTCCGGTATGATGACGAGCGCAAGCCCATCTCCGAAGTGATCCGACCGACAAACTTTCCAAATCTGGATATCGTTCCGGCAAGCCTTGAACTGCAAGAGTACGAATATGATACCCCGGTTGCACTGACAAGCAGCGACCCCCATGAGGGCCGTACCTTCTTCACTCGGATATCCAAAGCGCTTGGCGAGGTGGATGACCGCTATGATGTGGTCGTAATCGATTGCCCCCCTCAGTTGGGCTACCTGACGCTCACCGCTCTGACGGCCTCCTCTTCGGTAATTGTGACGGTCCATCCTCAGATGCTGGACGTCATGTCAATGAGCCAGTTTCTTCTGATGCTGGGCGGGATAATGAAGACGATCCGTGATGCTGGAGCAAACATGCGCCTGAAGTGGTTCCGTTACCTCGTAACGCGATTTGAACCGACGGACGGCCCCCAAAAGCAGATGGTCGGGTTCCTCCAGGCAATGTTTCCAAATCAGATGCTGTCGGCTCCGGTGTTGAAATCGACCGCGATATCCGACGCAGGGATCACGAAGCAGACGCTCTACGAAGTCGAGCGATCCCAGTTCGTCCGGACCACCTATGATCGCGCTGTTACTTCTTTGAACGACGTGAACGACGAGATCGCTGAGCTGATCCACAAGGCTTGGGGGCGGGAATGACCGACATTTTGACAGCCGTGCAGATCATCGATTTTGACAGCCGTGCAACTGATCGGATGAGCCCTGAGCGTGGGCTGGATCGCGAAGCAAAGGAGTTAGCTCGATGGCTCGAAAAGATCTCCTGAAAAGCGTCATGAGCGGTTCCTCGGAGCAACCCAAGGATTCTGGCCGCTCTGGATACGCAATGCGCGGTGCTTCGAAGTCGATGAAAGTTTCAATCGACAGCCTCGCGGAGAACTCGAAGCGTCTCCTCGAAGGGGAAACGATTGTCGAAATCGATCCACAATTGATCGACGTGTCCTTTGTCTCGGATCGCCTCAGTGATGACGATCAGGCGTTCGATGAACTGAAGGCATCGATCGCTGCCGGCCGCCAGGACACACCAGTATTGCTTCGCCCGCATCCGGAATTAGACGGCCGCTATATGATCGTCTTCGGGCATCGCCGTGTGCGAGTTGCATCGGCGCTCAATCGTAAGGTTCGCGCTGTTGTCAAACCAATGGACGATGTGGCGCACATTCTTGCTCAAGGGCAGGAAAATACGGCGCGCGCGGACCTATCGTTCATCGAGAAGGCCCTGTTTGCGAAGATTCTCTTGGATATGGGGCAGGCAAAGGATGTTATCCAGGCTGCGTTGACCATTGATGGGACACTGCTTTCGCGCATGCTGTCGGTGGCTCAGAACGTTCCGCGGGACGTCATCGAGCAGATTGGCCCAGCCAAGCAGATCGGACGGGATCGTTGGGAGGATTTCAAGAAGCTGGCTTTGGAGCCTGCAAATGACAAGATCCTGAAAGAAGCCTTGGATTTTGACGGGTTCCAGAATCTCGATAGTGATTCTCGTTTCGAGTTCTTGCACAGCAAACTGGCAGAAGCAGGCAGGGCTCCGAAGCGCCGGAAAGCACGCGCTACGCCCAAGAAACGCACCTGGACCGCCGGCAAAGGCCGCATCAAAGGCGTCATCGGCCGGTCCGGTAAGGCATTCAGTATTTCGCTCACGGCGCAAGATTCAACCGAGTTCGGAGACTTTCTCTCCGGTCGACTGGATCAGCTCTACAGCGAATTCCTCGCGACAAAAGAGGAGCAGTCGGAACGATGATCTAGGCAAAAGAAAAGCCCCCAAGCAGCGTGGCCTGAGAGCTAATCTGAAAAGTTTGGTCACTTAGAAGATACCTCTCCCACGAATCACTGTCAACGACGAACGCTTTTGAGCGAACGGCTTTCTTTTGCCTCCAACTAACCGGAGGTGAGAAACAGGCATGAAACATACAGGTTGGCGCAAGCCGACACCGGGTCTTGGGGTTGCTGAGCAACTTGCTCAAGCCGGTGAACGGGTAGCAGTACCCAAAACACGGGCCTTCGTGGCACTCAAGCGCGTGGGGGCACATATCGGCTTGAAGGCCGGCGACATGATGCTCCTCGACACGCTCGGGGCGTTTACCCAGGCCCAGGACTGGGAAGAGGGGCAGCGTCCGATCGTCTGGGCTTCGAACGCTTATCTGATGGAGCAGACGGGGTTCTCGCTCTCCGCGCTCAAGCGCCACGCGCGGCGTCTTGTTGAGATCGGCGTGATCTCCTTCCAGGATAGTCCCAATGGCAAGCGGTGGGGCCGCAGGGACACCGAGGGCCGCATCGTCGAGGCTTATGGCTTCGACCTGTCGCCGCTTTCAGCCCGTGTTGAGGAGTTCGAGGAGCTTCATGCCGAGCTGCAAGCAGAACGCGAGCTCTGCCAACGCCTGAAGCGCCAGATCACGGTGGCACGCCGGATGATCCGCGCCCGGATTGAGGCGGCTATCAGCAGCGCGTTGCGCGGGCCCTGGAGCCAATTCACGGGGCTTTTTGAGGAGCTTCTGGACCGACTTCCGCGCCGTCATGAAGCCTCTGAGCAGTTGGAACGGCTCTTGTTGTGGTTCAAGGAACTCCAAGAACGGGTCGAGGCGGCCTATCTCAAGGCGATTGGTGCGATAAAACCTGTGGAAAACACCGGCAACAAAGACACCCAAGTTACGAAGAAGACTCAAGAAATGAACCCCAAGGAGTTCATTTCCGAACCTCATATACTAATTACAAATCAACTTAATCCTGTAGCTAGTAATTCCTCAGAAAAAGAGGAAGCCGCGGGTGTGGTGCCTAATGCTCCACCCGAAGAGCGGGTTGATAGGGAGCTGGAAGATTGGGTTGCCGAGGTGCGCAAGAAACGGACGGCGCTCGATCTGCCGACAATCATGCAGGCCTGTCCGGAATTCGCATCCTGGGCGCGCAATATGGGTGGATTCCTGAAGGATTGGGGCGATCTGCACCGGGTTGCGGGGCAACTCAGGCCAATGATCGGGATCTCGGAGCATGCCTGGAACGTGGCGCAGGACCGAATGGGCACACAGGTGGCCACGGCCGCGTTTGCGCTCGTCTTCGAGAAGCACAGCGCGGGTGAGGTTTCCTCGCCGGGCGGATATCTGCGCGGTATGGTCGAGAAAGCCGGGGCAGGGGAGCTGCACCTCGAGCGCAGCTTCTATGGTAGGCTCAGTGGGCAGGCGGCATGAGGTGTTGATCAAAAGGGGTCATTGGCATATATTGCCAACAAAGGAGGCCGATAGATGGTTACGCGCAATGTCGTTCTGACCGAAACCCAGGACCAGCTGGTGCAGGCGCTGGTCGCGTCCGGACGTTACCAGAACGTCAGCGAGGCGATGCGCGCGGGGCTTCGTCTCCTGGAGCAGGAAGAAGCTCGGCTCGCCGGTATCCGACAGGGCTTGTTCGAGGGATTGGCGCAGGCAAAGGCGGGTGAGTTCGCCGAAGGCAGCGGAGTAGACGCGATCCGGCGGGCCTTTCGACAAGCACGCGCATCTTCATGAGCCGATCCCTTCGGCTGACCCGGCGCGCGGAGGCCAGCCTGGTCGAGATTGCCAAATGGACAATCGAACAATTCGGGCTCAAACAGGCTGAACTCTATGAGAACGAGGTGCTAACCCGCTGTCAGGCAATCCTGAACGGTCAGGCGCATAGCCGAAGCTGTGCGGTTTTGGTCGATGATGCGGCCGATCTGCGGTTCGCTAGGGCAGGGGAGCATTTTCTGTTGTTCCTAGATCAGCCTGACGAGGTCATCATCGTTGATATTCTGCATTCCCGCAGTGATCTTCCGCGTCATGTCGCGGCGTTGGCGGCCCTCAGAAATGTCGACCTATAGCCCTGCGGCCTTGGTCAGGTTCACCCGGAACCTGTCGCGGCGTCGCTGGTAGCGGCGGGTCATCTCGGCCGAGGCGTGCCCTAGATGTTTCTGGACGTAGCGTTCGTCGACTTCAGCCGAAGAGGCGAGTCCGGCACGCAGAGAATGGCCGGAGAACAGCACCAGGCGGTCTTTCTCGGGCAGGTCGGACCGAATGCCGGCGTCCAGGACCGCTCGCTTGATCAGGCGCGCGACATGCTTGTCGTTCAGTCTCGTTTCGGATGCGCGTTTGCCATCCCGCGAGGTGCGCACGAAGACCGGGCCGAAGTCGATCTTCGCGAAATGCAGCCATTGCTCGAGCGCATGGACCGGGCAAGTTTGATCTTTGGAGCCCCGGCCGATTTCGACCTCGCGCCAGCCGGTCTTGGCGTTGAGGGTCAGCAGGGCGCCTTTGTCGAAGATCTCGATCCAGCCGCCACTGTCCGGCGTGTCGTCTTTGCCATGGTCGAGGCTGACAATTTCAGAGCGGCGCAGCCCCCCTGCGTAGCCCAGGAGCAGGATGGCGCGATCCCGCAGCCCGCGCAGGTCGAAAGGCAGGGTGGCAACCATCGCGAGGATATCCTCGGCCAGGATCGCTTCCTTCTGCACCGGCGGGCGCGCGTGTTTGCGTTTGATGCCTGCCAGTACCGTGGCGATGTGACGGTTCTTGCGATCGAGGGTGAAACCGTGCTGCGTGTAGGTCCAGACAAGGCCCGAGAGGCGGCGGTCAATTGTGCTCACGGAAAGGGCAGGGGAGGGCGGTGCCGGCGAGGCCAGATCCGCCAGGTAAAGCCCGATCATTTCGGGTGAGGGGGGCAGGGGTTCGACCCCTTTCATCCGGCACCAGCGTGCAAAATGTGCCCAGTCCTTCGCATAGGCCTTCAGGGTATTGTCCGAGGCCGCGGCGCGCGCGTAGTCGCGGGCGGTGTCGACCAGGCGATTCAGTATGCCGGAGCCAGCAACATGGGCGGGCAGGGCGATCGTGGCACTTTTGTCTCGACTGCTCTCGTCTTCCTGAGCATCAACAGAAATCCCAGGGTGCGGTGATGTCGATTTCTCGTCCTCTGAGTCCATCAATTTCCCGAAAATCCGCTAATTTTGAGACTATTTCATAGTATATCTAGTAATGTCCGATAATGCAAACTTATCGGACATATCAGAGGGCCGCAGGGTGGGGCGGTTATCGTCTTATTTTCTGGATAAAAGCGCCGCGCAAGTTTAGGCTCCGAGCATGACATTTGCCCGACCGGATCACACCAGCGACCTCGACACGCTACCCCAAATGCCCGCCTGGGTCACCTCTGCACGCGCTGAAACCCTTGAAGATGTTGCGTTTTTGTCGGGCGCCGCGCTGAACCACCTGCATCTTGTGTTGGGGTGCGTGGAGGTGCCCCAAGCCTTGTTGCGGGATCGGCTCGCGCTGCGCGCGGCCGAGGCTTGTATGGCGTTTTCTGGCCGACCGGAACGGGCAGGGGAGCTGCGCGATGCGGTGCATCTGATGCGCCCCGGTGACCTGCCGGGACCGGCGGGAGAGGTCTATCAGTCGTGGCGGCGCGCGGCAGGCCGACCGGTGACGGTGAAGGCTTTGGGCTGGGCCTTGCCGGCTGTTGTGCCGGCCCAGATCGCCGCGTGGATCGATGCCGGGCAGGGCGCCTTAGTGGCGCGCGCCGCGACCGTTCTGGAAACCGTGTTGACCGAGGCGCCACGCCAAGAGGTGCCGGCGCTGATCCTTGCCGATGCGGCCCTCGCCCAGGCACTTGGCTGGGATCATCTCGTGCCGCTGCTGGCCGCGGGACAGAAACGCGCCGACCTGCGCAAGCGGGGCGATGACTTTCGCCTGGCCTGTCATCGGGCAGTCATCTCTTCGGCGATCGAGGCCGTCAGGCAGGCTGCCGACCTCGCGCGTCGGGCGGCGCATCTGAAGGCGGTCGCTCCGAAACTGCGAGCGAAGGGGGCAGGCGACGCGGTGGAGATGTTCCTGACCCGCGATGCCGTGGCACCTTCTGCCCTGCCCCTGCCGGACCGCGCCGCGCGCCGCCTCTGCGACCGGCTGGTGGACCTTGGCGCGGTGCACGAGTTGACCGGGCGTGACACGTTCCGGCTTTACGGGGTGTGACGATGGCGAAGGACAGATCGGAGCCGGAGCTGGACCGTGAACTGGCTGACCTGCCGCCGGAATTGCGCTGGCGGGAATGGATGCGCCGGATCGAGGCGGTCCTCTTTGCCTCTGCCTCCCCTGTGCCGCGCGAAGATCTCGCCCGCGTGGTGGGGCAGGAGGCCTCGGTCGATCTGCTGGTCGAGGACCTTGCCGCCGATCTGGAAGGGCGGGCCTTCGAGATCGCGCAAGTTGCCGGCGGCTGGATATTCCGGACGCGGAGTACCTATGCGCCGGCGATCCGCGCCGCGGCGGATGTCGGGGATCAGCTGCTGGATCTGAGCGAGTTCGATGTCGCGGTCCTCGCGGCCATCGCTTACCACCAGCCGATCACCCGCGACGGGCTCAAGGATATCTTCGGCAAGGAGATCAGCCGCGACCTGATCGGTCGGCTGCATGCGCGCGAGTTGATCGGGACCGGGCCGCGGTCGCCTCGACGCGGGGCGCCCTATACCTTCGTCACCACCGAGCAGTTCCTTGTCGCGTTTGGGTTGGAGAGTCTTCTCGATCTTCCCGATCGGGAGCAGTTGGAGGATGCGGGGGTGGTCGGCTCGGCTTAGTGGCCTAGCGGCGATCGGTCGTGCGGCTCGTTCACATGGCGTTAGTGAATTTCGAATATTTCGAGTATTGCGATTGTTTCGAATGGAAGCTATCCTATATCTAACTCAAGTCGTGAGAACTGGAGAGACAAGATGAACGCCCTCAGAAAAGAGGCGTTTTTTGATCGCTTGCCCGATGAGGTGGAGATCAAGAACGCTGAACAACTCAGAACAATTGTCGCTTCCCAGATCAAGGAAGGCGAGCCCACTACGCTGTCGCTTGCCCTTGAAAGCGGCGAAGTCCAAACCGTAACCCTTGCACCGGCCCTCACAGCATCTCTTCTCGAGGTGCTGCGCCTCGTATCGAGCGGTCGCGGGTTTCGGATGATCCCGGTAGAGGCCGAGCTGACGACACAGCAGGCAGCAGACTTGCTCAACGTGTCGCGTCCATTCCTGGTGAAGCTTCTTGAGGAGAAAGAAATTCCGTTCACGAAGACAGGACGGCATCGCCGCGTCCGCGCGAATGATCTGTTTGCTTACAAAGAAAAGCGTGACGCTGCCAGATCAGACGCGTTGGGCGATCTTGCGGTGATGGATGCCGAGGACGGCCTTATATGAGCCGATACGCAGATCGGTTCACGGCTCTCCTCGATGCATGCGTCATAGGCGGCGCGCTTCGTAGAAATATGCTGCTCAGCCTTGCCGAGGCCGGACTGTTCCGGCCCCGGTGGAGCAGTCGCATTCTGGACGAGACTCAGAAAGCCATCTTTCAGATCACGAAGGGCGAGACCGACGGTGTGCGTCAGAGGGCGGCCATAGAAGCCGCCTTCCCAGAAGCTTTGGTGACGGGCTATGAAATTTTCGAAGAGAAACTCGCCCTGCCAGACCCTGACGACAATCATGTCCTCGCCGCCGCCATCGCAACGTCAGCGTCCGTAATAGTGACGGACAATCTAGCCGATTTCCCGTCCGAGGCCCTGGACCCGCACGCCATCCGGGCGATTTCCGCCGACGACTTCATCGCCGACACAATCGAGTTGGATCCCTCGGAGGCCATTCTGGCCCTGCGCCGCATGCGCGAGCGTTTCAGGAATCCGGCGCTCGATGTTGCGTCGCTGATTCACAAGTCAGAAGCACAGGGCCTTTTGCAGGTTGCAACATTCATGGATGAGTATCAGTCTTTCCTGTGAGGAAAAGGCCGATGGCTACTCATAGTAGAGTCATCCGATACTATCGGCGAATGTGGCCCAACTCTAAGTCGCACCTTTTACGTTACTCGGTCCATGGTAAAACGCAGCAGCAAGCCGAGGCATATCGAAGAATGCCTCAAGTCGTTCGGCGTTTTCCTCGACAAGCCGCTTCGCCTGCTGTGGCAGTTCGGCACTTGCCCGCGCGAAGTCATCAAGCGCAATCGGTTCGAGCGTTGGAGCGGATGTCAGACGAAGCATGCGGTCTCGCCCGATCAACAGCCCTGCCTGACCGAGGGCGTTCTGACTTTGTAGGTGCATCGCGCTTTCGATGATAGTTCTCCAGTGGAACATGCCGCCGCGCTTGATTTGACCATCAGTCATACGAAGGTCTTGATCGCCACAACCAAGGCTCAGGATTTCGATTTTGTGCCTGTCGACGTTGAAACAGCTCATGGCATCCACCAGCGCCACCATGACGGGGTTGTTCGCCCAAACACCGCCATCGGCAAAGTGCCGGGTGCCGTTTCGGTAGGTCGAGAAGAACGTCGGTGCAGCGGATGTCGCCAATGCCACCGTGACCAGTTCTTCCTGCCAGTCGAGGCGAAAGTCAGGGTGGTGCGGGGTCTTGAGGACGTTGACCTCGTTGAACCCATCGAAAGCGGGAATGTTCAAACGCACATTGACCGAGCCCAGTTTCCTGTTGCCAAAGCGGTCTAGAAGCGCTCGCTCCAAGGGTTCGCGGTTGTATCGATAGACGGCAAGATCGCTGGCGAACTGGTAAGCAGATCGCAGCGCGCGACCAATTCGAGTTGGCGGAGACCAGGGCCGGGGAAATATTTCCGACCCGTGGCGCATATAGATTTCCAGAACCTCCTCGGCGCGCATTCCTGCTGCCATGCCGAGCGCGATTATTCCTCCGGTTGAAGTGCCGGCGATCATGTCGAAGTAGCTGGCTGCCGAACCGCCCTTCAAGAAACGACGCTCGCATTCCGCCAGCACCGCCGCAGGCAGAATGCCTTTTATGCCGCCGCCATCAATGGACAGTATGCGAAGATCATCTGCGGGCCATTCGAGTTGATCTCGACGGTGAAAGATGGTGCCCTGCGAGCGGCGGGATTGAGGTTGTGCCATAAAATCTCTCCATAAGTACCGCCAACCTGGATCGCCCGCCTGACTGACTTCTGATGTGTTTGCCGGTCCCAAACCATTTTCCCGAAGCGAGCCAGCTTTCGTAGCAGCTCAGCCAGTTGGACGCCCAGGGAATGGTCGTATTGCTGATCAGGTCATCTGGCGACCATTGATCCGCTCCGTCGTCGAAGAGGCAGAGGAATGGCCCCGTACGCTCTGTTCTCGGATGTGACACGTAAACATGCGGTAGGGACCCTTCTTCGTTGCCGAAACGCCTTTGCAATGTCGGTTCAAGAACCTCAACCAGTGGCTGCAGGTACAGGTTTGATCTGCCTTCGAGCAATAGGGGTTCCGTATACTCTACCCGCAGCCGGTATGTCGTTCTGTGCGGCTGCAGATGCCCCTCCCAGACACATGTTCGCTGGCTCAGCCGGTCGCATGACCATTCGGGATAGACATCGGCCGTGTCCGCAATCTGATCACCAACAGTTATCATCAGGTACAGTGCCCCCCATGTTCGTATTCGCGCGTGCAGGCCTCACGAGGCCTGGTGCGGATGCGATCCCAGCACCCAGAGCTGGAGCAGCCAGGGACGAAACTGGCGCCGCAGGTTTCAAATGCCCGCTCGGTGTCATGCCGAGCGCACCATGTTCGAGCTGGACAGTCTGTGCGCGATGATAGGCCTGCAGAGCGGTCTCACCGGCCTTTTCGCCGAACAGATCGTCAAACGTCGATTGGATTACTGCCGGATCGAAGCCAACCCGCTTTAGGTTTTCGAGGCGTTCGATGAGGGTGAGCAAGTCCGCCGCCCAAAGCTGCTGATCGCTCCTTTGAGCCGGCCACCGATCGGTAAAGAGGTCCGGATAATGTGCCGGATTGCGAACTTCAAGCAGCCGCAGGTTCTGTTCAGCATTGCGGATCTGCCAGCGCATACGCTTGGCAATCGCAATCACTTCATCGACCAGGCTATCGGTTGCAGGGCTGGCATCGATTGCAATCGCTGCGATAATGACGGCCGGCGGTTTGCGTTTGCCACGGTGATCGTCATGCTTGCGATACCGTTTGTCGCGGAACCTCTTGATCAGTTGCAGGGCAACCACGCGAGGCGATTTCTGGTCGAGCGGGACATGCACCGGCATCGGTTGGGTATCTGCCTTTTGCAACGCCAGACCAGACGTCTCATTTGACAGCCGCGTGGCCAGTTCGGTGTAGGTTTCGCCATCGACGAGGTAACGACGCGCGTCGAAGCGCTTCTGAAACGTCTCGCTGATCTCGACGTGAGCATTGAAGTGATCGGCAAACCCCTTCGGATTGATCTCCTTGTGGTACCGCTCGTCCGTCTCGGGCTTGTAGTGAAACAAGGTCGCCACGCGTTCGGGGGTCCCATCGATGCGAACGACTGGCATCAGATCGACCGTGACGCCGTCCGGGTAGGTAACCGTGATACAGCGGCTGTTTTTCTCAATCAGATAGTCGTAATACTTGCTGCCTTTTTCGCCTTTGATCGCTTTGTACAATTGCTCAAGCACCCATGCGGGGTCGGTACGAGGAGGGATCGCGATCTCGAGTACGGCGTCAACGTCGTGCTGGTCGGTCTTAAGGCGTGACCGAGTTGCCGCGTGAATTGCAAAGCTGCCGGATGGATAGACCTCAAGCACTAAGTCCTCGAGAGGGCTACCAGGGCGGTCGACATGCTGTGCGAGTCCACGAAAATGCCTGTCGGCTTCATCGTGCATGGAACGAGTGATCTGAATGGCGCGCGCAACGTCCATCAGCGCAGCTTCGACGGGATCGATCTCCAGGCTGCGGGCAAAATCTTCGAGGTTCGTCCTGATATTCATGTTCTTCTGCCCCCTCAGGCTTGACGGATTCCCCGATCCGTCCTACAGTTTTTGACGCTTTCGTAGGATAGAAAGTCAAAAAAGAAGCCGCGAGCAAGCGGCGTGAGTCCTACGATATCGTCATAGTAACACACGCGGGAGCGTCATGTCAAATTCTACGGATTCCAACGGCGGGTTCGGTGACAGGTTGCGGCTAGCTAGAGAGGCGCGAGGGATCAACCAAACGGAGCTTGCGGCGAAAACAGGGTTACAGCCATCAGCGATCGGCCATTTCGAGAAGGAACGGCGCAAGCCTTCCTTTGCGAACATTCGGACCCTCGCCAAAGCATTAAGCGTTACATCAGACTACTTGCTCGGCAGGACCAGTGATATGGCCGGGGCAACAACGGCTTTTCGCGGTGAAGAAAATTTATCGGATGACGACCGAGAACACATCCAAATGATGATCGACCTCATGAACCAAAGAAAGTCAGGTCGTTGAGCAAATTCCGAATTCATATGGCGCGACGCCAAGGTGAACTCAAAGCAAAAGAAAAAGGCTACGATGCCTTCCCCGTTGATCCGTTTGCGATTGCGGAGACCGAAGACATCTTTGTTGAGCCAAAGGATCCCGGCCGGGTTGGCGTGAGCGGCGGGATCATCTTCCATGAAGAGAGCGTTGGCATCTTCTATGCGACCGATATCAAGAGCGAAGGGTTTCGCAGGTTCACCGTGGCTCACGAACTTGGCCACTATTTTCTTGAGGGGCATCCCGAGGAAATTCTGAAGACTGCTCCGATCCACATGTCCAGGGCCGGGTTTTCACAAGGGACCAGCTCGATAGAGCTAGAGGCGGATCATTTTGCGTCTGGGTTGCTAATGCCCTCCAAGCTGGTTGGCGAGGTGATCGGGGGAAACCGTGTCGGTCTGGACGGAATCGTTGCGCTGGCTCACTTGGCAGAGTGCTCCCTTACAGCCTCTGCCATCAGAGCTGCAGAATGTTGCGACTATCCGATGGCGGTCGTCGTCAGTTCCGGCGACAAGGTCGCATATGCGTTCTTGTCTGAAAGCTTCAAAAAGCTCGACAAGCTCACATTCCTCAAAAAGGGTACTCCGCTGCCACGAACCCATACCCTGCGGTTCAATGCTGATACGCAAAACATCCGGTCCGCACGCTCGATTTGTGGACAAACCAGTCTTGCTGAATGGTTCTCTTGCGGGCGACGGCTTGCGTTGGATGAAGAAGTCATCGGTCTCGGCGCTTACGGCTTCACCCTTACCGTCCTTTCCAGCGAAGAACTTGCCGACGACCCTGATGACGAGGCCTACGAAGAAGAAGCCTCATTGATTGAGAGCTGGACCCCCAAGTTCGCTCGAGGTCGCTAGCGTAGCATTACTCACCAACTTCCAGGTTCTCGTTATGTATTTCACGCTGGAAGAAGGTAGCCCCGCGCGTACAGCTTCCCCAAACCAGCGTCAGGTTTCACTTTCGATCGCGGCGTTCTTTTGCCCATACAAACATCGCACCGACGGCAGCATTGGCTTGCTGCACGCTGAACGCTTCCGGTTCGAACGCGCCCGCCCATTTCTTTGTATCACGATGTTCCGGGTGGCGTTTGTCGGTCAGCGCGTCGAGAAACTCTTCGTAAGAGTAGGGCCCTCCACAGTCCTCTGGCGGGCACGCGCGCTCTCCGGCAACACAGGCGGGAAAGTCCAGATCTGGTCTTCCGGTTGGTTTGTTAACCTTCTCGACAGTGACGAGATGTCGCCAACCATCGCCGAAATCATAAGTGTATGTGAACTGGCTGCCTTTCTTGACCAGCTCTCCAAGAGTAAACCTCTTTTCGTCCTTCCGGCCATCGTTTGGGTCCCAGCTGTCGTCACTTTCGTCGCGGGCCTCGAACCTGTCTTCGGCAATCTCGAATTCATGCAAATGATAGTCTTGCCAAGGCATAGCGCCCTGGAGAACGGAATGCAGGATGTCCAAGTTGATGTCATTCGGCACGAGGATTCGGCGCCAGATCGGTGGTTTAATGTCAACAAGTTCGATTTTCAGCTCAATCAAAGTGTGTTCCGTCTGTCTCAATGGCCCTGCCGTTGAAGTAACTTTTGATTTTTAAGCTGAAGCATTCAAGGGGAACTTTGGCCCCTCCTGCCCTTTGGCCAGGACCGCGCCCTACTCGGTCGGTTGCACGCAGCCGCCCTCCCCGAGCTGAAACGCCGCCTCTCCCTGCGACGTGCCGCTGGCCGCGCAGTCTCCTCCGGAGCCAGCCCGACCAGCCGTCGCATGGTCGTGGCAACGCTTCATCTCGGCCGTTTCGGTTTCGGTCGCTGGGGCGCGCGCTACATCTGTGTTCTTGTACCTCGCGTCTCGGCCGGTGTTGTTCCTCGCCTTGCTGGATATGCTGTTCTGCCGCGGCATCATTGGCCGTAAACGATGTTCGACGACCGCAGAATCGCATTGGCCGCAGCTGGCATAAGGCCGGTGATAGTCGTGATGCGCAAATCGCAGGTTATCGGGCTGTCGTAGAGGGTCCGTTCGAAATCCGGGTGAGCCGAGCAGGGTGTCGAGGCTTCGACGGTATCCCTGCTGCTCTTCCAGACAACACACATCGCGTTGCCATGGAAACCAGCCGTCGCAGCACTTGACGCAGGGTCAGGCAAAGTTCCGACTCGTCCGGGTGGGGATCGGGGCAAGAGGACAGAAAAGTCACCGCCCCCGGCATCTCCCTCGGCTGTTCACTCATTTTCCTACGAGGCCACCGCACTTCTCCGGGCGTCTGAGTTGCATGACATGCTGGTCGCAGCTGTCGGCCCGTCCACAAAGGTTGTCGCCGATCTTTTTCCCCTGACCCTGCGGGCCATTCCTCGCGGATCAAAAAGACCGCCGCCTGCCCCTCTCCGCTCACGCTTCGCCTTCGGTGTGGCCGGACCTTGGCCAGCTGCAAGGTGACCATCATTGCAACGCAAACAAGGAGAAGAGCAATGACCACGAACTGCATCAAATTCACGAGCGCCGACATCGAAACCGCCAAGGGCGTCGGCTCCATCTCGACCCTGACCTTCGACCTCGACATCACGGTCGAACCCGTCGCGAGCTCGAACCCGATGGCCCCCACGCACCGCGTCCTCGGCCGCTCACCGCGCGGCAAGCTTGTCGAGTGCGGCGGCATCTGGAAGAAGCAGAACAAGGAGACCGGCGCCGACTACTACACGCTGACTATCCGCGATCACGGCTTCAACGCCAACCTCGGCAAGGCCGCGAACCAGGACGATCTGTCCTTGCAGGCCGTGATCCCCTGGGGTCCCAAAGACGCAGCCTAAGCCAAGGGCCAGACCGCTCCGGCGGTCTGGCCTTTCCTCGTTCTGAGGAATGGCAGCAGTTCGGGTCCGAAACCCGTGTCCGAAGAATGCCGCATATTTCGGACGCGGACATAGAGTCGGGCAGTCAGACTGGATAGGTCGCAGATGCGGCTCCGATCGCCCTGTTCGGTGACAGCGTGGATCGCGCGAACCCGAGGCGAAACCGAATGTCAGCAGGGAGAACTGGGAGCCAGCTGAGCGAGGCAAGCGCAATCCTCCTCTCAGTCGGGCGACCCGCGCCAGGGTCGTCTTGGCGAAGCCGCTGGGTTGGCAAACACATCTTTGGCCGCAGGCGAGGAAACCCCAGATCAACGTCATGCGTCCGGGGAGCAACGTCTCGCGCCCGTGTCACCGCCGCGCGCCTTTCCGTCGACCTGTTGGCCTCAGAGATCGCTAGCCCGGGGTCGAGCGGTCAGCAACGCCGGGGGCAAGTTTCTGGACGGCTGGCGCCTTGAGCGCTGCGGGGGCATCGCTCACAACAAACCCGCCCCCGGCGTGCTCCATTTCATTCCGCCCCGTGCCGGGTGCAGCCCGCTCTCATGCCCCCGGTCTTTTCCACGATCCGTCCAACGACGATCAACGGAAAGGATCACACCATGACACTCGAACAATCCATCGACCTCGCGGAACTGCAAGCCGACATGGCCTTCGAAGCCTACCTCGCCGCCTTTGATGAAGACACCCATCCCGAGACCCTCGACAGCCTCGAGACCGAGGCGCTGATCGCCCGCAGCCGCTACGACGATCTGCGCAATCAGGGACTGGGTCACTGACGCAGACACCCCTGCGGGTCTTCGAATCCGCAGGGGTCTGACGTCGACTCTCAGATGCTTCGTGACGCCCTCAGAGGGTGTGGCCGCGCTTTCTCGCGCGGGCCGTATTCGTGTTCCTGGCGCCCGATCCGTGATCGGCTCGGGCGCTCGATTTGCCTGTCGTCACCTGCTGATTGGGTAACAGTTTCAGCAGAGTCTTTTGACCTGATTGCCGCGTATCATTGTGAACTGCGTCCGTTCCATGCCGCGCTGCGCAGCGGTCTTGAGTACACCGCATTTCCCGCAAAAAGACACGAAATGCAAAAAGTAATATTGCGCAATGTGATGTATTGAAGTATAAGCGAAGGAGAGAAGGAAGACGTTGGCAGGATATCGCCAATGTTTGCACATTTTGTCCGAGGGGTCTGACCTGTGCCGAGGCCAGCGAAAAACCTGAAGCTTGAAGAACGCATCGAAGTCGCGCGGCGCTTTGCGGCGGGCGAGAGCGCCAAGGATTTGGCGGCGGCGTTTGGCATTTCTCCGCGCCATGTGAACCGGCTCGCAAAAGAGGAGGTGGGCGAGGGGATCGCGGTGCGTGACCCGAGCGAGACAGTGGCGTTCCGCGCAAGCCGATCCGAGCTTGAAGCCTTCGATGCGGAGTGGCGCGAACGGGGCTATGCCAACCGGTCACAGGCGCTCAATGCGGTGCTGCGTGGGCGGTGCGGTTTCCTCGATGTACCCCGTGATCTGGTAGGGGAATTCTGCGCGGCGTGGCGTCAGGCGAAGGACGTGAGCGACACGGGACTGGCGCTCGCCAAAGCGGTGCATCGCGGTCGGCTGAAGGTCTCGGAGGCCGACCGCGCGGTGCTGATCGAGTTGCTTGATCTGGCGCAGCGGATGAGCCGTGAGATGGGCCGGATGAAGGATGCGGCGCAGGTGCTGCGTCATCAGGAGTGGCCGCAAAAGGAAGAAGGGCAGGGGGCGGATGGCGCGGTTCTGGAGGATGACCCGCGCGCGATCGGGAGTGGTCTGAGGCTGGTGCGTGAGAGTTACGGTTCAGAATTGGATCGCCCTTCGCTGCCTCTCGGCAAGCCTCGAACGCGAACGGCGATACCCGATGATTTGCTGAAGAACCGGAACTCTCGAAATGGCTGATCCGCTCGCCCTCTACGCCTCGGTCATGGGGCGGCTCTGGGAGGATGAGCGCATCCGGGGTCAGGCCGCGGCGCGGATCGACGCGCGGCTGGCGGGGCGTCGGCAGGGGCGGAGTTTCGCGCGGGTGGGGTCGCTGTCGGCGCGAAACGCGCTGAAAGCGGCCTCGGGTCAGAGCCGGGCGGCGGTCTTCAAACGGATCCGGGCCGGGGGCTGCAAGACGCGCGCCTCGCTCGGGGCGCAGATCTCCTACATCAACGACAAAGCCGTCTACTCCTACTCGACGATGACCAACGCCCTGACCGATGCGGCGGTGCTTTCTGAAGAGCAAAAAGAGGACATCATCGAGGACTGGGCCAGGACCTGGCGCGGCTCGACCAAGCTCGGTTTCACCTCACACATGCTGCTCTCGTTCCCGACCGATGTGACGGTCGACCAAGTCCGCGACATCGCGTTGGACTGGACGGAGCACTTTTTCGAGCGCGGCGAATACGGCGACCATTGGGACTATGTGCTCGCGGTCCATGACGACCGGGCGCACAAGCATGCGCACATCATCCTGAACAATCGCGGCGTCGAAAACGGCACCTGGTTCTCCTGCTGGGCTGAGGGTGTGATGTCGCCGCAACTCATGCGCGAGAAGCAGGCCGAGATCGCGGAAGGCTACGGCGTGATGCTCGACGCCACCACCCGGCTCGAGCGCGGCATCTTCGAGAAGCCTGCAGGGATCGAGGAGATCTACCGCGCCAAGGAAGAGGCCCGCCTGCCGCGCGAGATCGTCATGACGGCACAGGAATCCGCCATCGCGCAGGCGCAGGTGGTGGGCTTCGCCAAGGACTACAAGAACCTCGCCGACCTGCTGGACCGCATGGGCCAGCGCCACATGGCGCGTGCTGTGCGTGGCTTGGCGAACGGGCTTGGCTCCGGCACGCCGTGGAACTTCACCGAAGGAGAGATAGACATGAAGGACATCAAGACCGTCGGTGATGCGATCGACTATTCCGAGCGCACGATCGAGGCGCTGAGGCTCAAAGCCGAAGACCTGGACCCGGCCGAGCGCGCCGCCTTCGAGGCCAAGGCCGCGCCGATCATCGCGGATCTCTCGCAGATGGTGCCCGACCCGGAACTGCGCGCGCGTTTCGGCAAGCAGCTCGAGGAACCCTATCCGCCGGGGGCGGGCAGCGAGGTGCTGATTGCCGCGCTGCAGTCCGGCCATGACGAAGGGTTGCGCGACGTGCTCGAGCGCGCCGAGGAAGCCGGAATGGATACCGAGGAACTGGTGGCCCGGATCAGTGCCGGCGGCACGCGGAACTACGGCATGGCGCAGGACTGGGTCGAGCGCGACATGAACGCGGTGCTGGCGAAGGACGGTCTCAGCGTGGAGACGGCCAATGACGATCAACTCGATGCCGCGCTCGAGAAGGTCGACGGCGTGATGGACGCGCTGATGGAGCGCGCCAAGGAACTGGGCGTTGAGATCGGTCGAACCCTCGCGGACGAGGAAGAGGCGATGTTGCCGCTCATCGACCAAGACGACCAGACGCCCAATCCCTACCTGCAGGACCTCGCCGACATGCTGCGGGACGGCAGGCTCACCGAAGAACAGGAAGAGACGGTCGAGCGGACCCTGCAATCCGAGCTCTTCAAGGAGTTGGGTGAGGAAGGTTTGGCTGAGCTTCGCCGTGGCAACTACGAGGTGCTGGATGCGGCCCTGCCGAGCAAGCTCGACCGGATCACTGTCACGCAGGAATTCCTCGAAATGACGTTTGAGGAAACCGGCGATCAGGTCTTCACCGACCGTGCCGCCGGATTGCAGCAGGACAAGGCGACCGAAGTGGCGCGGATGCGCGGCCAGCAGGAGGCGCAGGAAATGGGGCGCGATCTCGGTCGGGACCGCGGTCTCGATGACGAGATGGAATTCTGAGGGGGATGACCACCATGACCAAGACACTTCCCCTCTGGGCCGCGCTCCTCTTCGGCGTGATCTGCGGCGCTGTCATCGGCACCATCGTCGCCGCTTTCTACCTGACCCTGGCCCTGAAAACCGGCTTTGGCAGCTTCGACATTCTGGCGCTCTGGAAGGCGAGTGCGGCTACACGCGCAGCGCACCCCGAGGCCTTCAAGGTCGGCTTTGGCGCTGTCGGCTTCGGGGCGATCGGCCTCGGCGCGCTGGCGCTGGCCTGGACCTGGAAGAAGGAGCGGGACGATTACGGATCGGCGCATTGGCAGACCAAGGCGGAGCTGAAGAAGAACGACATGCTGCAGGCACCGGGCAAGGGCTTTGTCTGCGGCAAGCTTGGCGCGCCGACCTCCAAGGCCGAGTTCATATCCTCGACCACGATCCCGCATGTGATGATGGTGGCCCCGACCCGCGCCGGTAAGGGCGTCGGTTTCGTGATCCCGAACCTCCTCAGTTTTGCGGGATCGCTCGTGGTGCTCGACGTCAAGGGCGAGAACTTCGAGAAGACCGCCCGTCTCCGGGCACTCAACGGCGACGAGGTCTATCGGTTCAGCCCCTTTGACTGGGCCAATGCTACGCATCGTTACAACCCACTCGCGCGGATCGTGAAGGCCCCGACATTCGCGCAGCGCTTCACCGAGGTCTCGATCCTGGCCGACCTCTTTCTCGACAAGGACAACAAGACGCTCGACACCTTCTCTGAGGCAGGCAAGTCGATCTTTGTCGCGGCCTGTCTGCTGGCGATACAGCGCGGCACGCCGAACCTTGGCGAGGTGAACAAGATCGTCGCCGGGGGTGAATACAAGAACGCGCAATACAAGACCTATGCCGACGAGGCCGAGGAAGACATCCTTCGCGAACTCTGGACCAACGCGGCCTCAGCTTCGTCGCGACTTCTCACCTCGAACATCCAGGCGCTGATGACTGCCGGTCTCAAGCAATGGGACAACCCGGCGGTGCGCTCGGCCACCGAGGCGAGTGACTTTGATTTCTCGACTTTTCGGAAGACCCCGCAGTCGCTCTACATCGCGGTCTCCGAGGATCACATCGCGACTCTGGCGCCGCTCCTGCGCCTGATGTTTGCCGATCTCATCGCCTCGATCCGCCTGAACGAACCCGGTCCAGATGAGCCTTGGCCCGTCATGATGATGATCGACGAATTCCAGCAGATGGGGGCGATGCCCTATCTCGAGCGCGCGATCCATTCGCTGGCAAGCTACGGCGGCCGCGTCGCGATGATCGCACAGTCGCTGGCCTCGCTTGATCGGATTTATGGGCCCGAGGGCCGCGAGAGCCTCGAGAATGGGGCGGGGCTTAAACTCTACATCACCCCGCGGGACCAGCGCACGGTGAAGGAGGTCTCCGCCGCCGTCGGCAGCACCACCCGCGAGGCGGTGACCCGGATGTATGGGCGCAACAAGGGCATCCTCGGCGCGGCCTCGACTTCGGCGCGGCTCGAAGAGCGGCCCCTACTTTCCGAGACCGAAGCGCGCCTGATGGACCCCGACGAGGTGATCATCCTCGCCTCGCCCCAGCACCCGATCAAGGCGAGTCGGATCAAGTACTACGACGATCCCTACTTCAAGGGCATGTTGGCCCGCCAGGCGGGCAAGCCATTCCCCTATCCGCCGAGCGTGCAGGGCGTGGGGCCTTGGAATGGAATAGTGAGTGGCGTCGGTGGTGATGGGTCAGTCGCGGAGGAGATTGAGAAACTAGCCGAACGCGCGCCTGTCCGGGATCGATCACAGCGCCGCGAAGCGCGCGCGATGAGCGTGAGGACGATGGAGGCCGGGCGTGGGCAACCAGAGCCCGAGACGCTCGAGCGGGAAGCGGCAGTGCCGAAGGAATGGGAGGCGGCGCTCGACCGGCAGGAGGATTTCATCGAGGAGTTATTGGGTGGGTAAGTCTCGTACTGCAACGAACGGATCACTGCGGACAATCGGCCCTATTGATACTCAACTGTGATCGGCAAAGATTGTTCTAATCCTATCGATATGCCACAGCTTGCATCTTAAGAATTTGTCGTGATTGCACGAAAGCCAGGTCGCCATCAAAGGGGCCTAGATGGTTTTGCTGTCAGCGATGTCTGTGAGCCTTTAATTGCGTTAGTCCAGATTCCAGCAATGCTGCATCTGTATGAACATCATCGACTTTCAATGTATCAAGTAAAAGTAGATCCACGAACTGCCGAGCCTCGCTGAGATTCCCATTTCGCAAAAGTCGGTCTACACGGCAGAAAGCGGCCGAGACTGTTTTCGGATGTATGCGCGGCATCAGAACATGGATTTTTTCTGCTTCTCTTGGTTCGTGTTTTAGCGCCCCGGATCCATATGAGCGGCCGCAAATCTCGGCAGAAATCTGCGAAAAGGTCGAAAGAAGGGACAGTGAAAGGAGCTTCTGCTCGGTTTTCGAGAGCTTGTCGTTAAAATACGCTCGGTGGATCGAATTGGTGCAGTTCATTACACTTTCGTTAAGGATAAGGCGCGGCCCGTGGTGTTGCATAACTGGAAAAAACGCATCTGGGATAGAACCATCGTTCGTATGGCTCCAGATCGAACGCTTCTTGAACGTTGAACAGGTTTCAACATCAGCAACAGGATACCTTGCAAGGTAATTCGACATTGCTTGAGAAACGGAGCGTTGGTCTTTTACACTTACGAGGAAGCCCTTCCCACCACCTGAAAGCAAATTCTCATGGTCGGCGGATTCATAGGATAAACCTGGCGCAAAGTGAAATCTTGGCAGAATCCGGTCAAGTTCGCCCTCCGCGAGATTGGCGGCTTTTCGGTCGTCTTCGCCCAGCAAAAAGAAGCGATTATTACCAGTGACGATACCAATTCGAATAGATAAGAAATCCCCCAGCGAGCGCAGGCAAGATTCCTTTTGCAATTTCTGAATTACCCCTTTGGGTCCTTTAGATAGGCTATCATAAACGGATGTCCCGCAAAAAGAAACGTAAGGCTTCTTCCTTTGCTCCCACTCTTTTATGGCCAATTCCACATCTTTGACGCCATTACATTGAATCAGTGGGATATCACGCTTTTGCCGTGTGTCCTGTATTATGGTTTTGCTTTTGCAGAGAAGAACAATTGACTTTTCTTCTGTGCCTTCGAGCAAGAACTGTCGTTCTTTCAGCTCAAAAGCGCAGCAGTCCTCAAAGTTTGCGGATAAAAAGAGTCGAAGAGAAGTGGAGTAGTTTGCGTAGAGAAAGCTGCTGGGAAGCACCCACGCGTTTCTACCACCTTCCGCAGTATACAGAACGCCCAGGGCTACGAAGTATGCCCAGAGGCTTGCGCGTCGATCTAACTCCAGCCCGGAGCTCTGAAGTTGGCTTAAGACAGCTTCGCGCCGTGCAACCCGCAGCTTCCGATATGGCAGATATGGCGGATTCCCAACTACCGAGTCGAAAGCGCTCGGCCACGAGGAAGGGAACGATTGATCCAAGAAATCGCCTTCGTGAAAGCGATCCAAGTCTACCAACTGTTCAAACACCGTCGAAAGATGTGAGAACGCCAGGGGATCGATGTCACATCCGTACAACTGGCTCAGAGAGGCATTTGCATTAAAAGAGGTTAGCCGATCTAGCGCTGATCGGAGAAAGCCACACCCACCAAAGCTGGGCTCAAGGACCGTCGACTGAGGTGTTTGAATTGCCCACGCACAAATCAAATCGGAAAGAGCCTTATGCGTGTAAAACGCCCCAAGATCTTTCTTGCGGCGGGCATCTTGTTGAACCACTCGTAGCCCCCAGACTTTCTGTTTGTTGGGCGGACTGTAGCGTCAAGCCAGGGAAAATCAAAGCAGATTCCTACCTCTCGGCCGGTGATCTGGAACTCCAGTGCGAACGGTTCCGGGTTGTTGGGAGCTAGATCGGAATGTTATCAATGCCCGCTATGATCTCTCGGTTGTGGTCTTGTAAGAAGCCGGTGGACGTAAGGTCACCGGTTCGGGTATTCCTCCCGTGAACAACAGTATGCCCCTGAAAACGGGGATCTTCGGCGTCGCACTCTTGATACCGAAACCTTAGGGCTACCTGCCCGTGTCCATACTTGGTTAGAATTGCGCGCCATTGATCATCTGGCAGAATGTTAATCGGTAGCTCCATCAGGGTTCCTTAAGATGTGTAAAAGGGGAAGCCACTGTAGTGGGCCTTTACTGTAGTGGACCTTTAGAGATAAATGACCGCTCGATTTTGAGCAGGTGGTGGGTCAATGCCAGTCGTCATTCCAACAACTACGCAGAAACGTAGCGTTCCTTCCGATAGCTGGATCGGTCAAGTAGTGCTGAAGCTTATCAGACAGCGGCTTGTAGCAGAGTTCTTCGCTAACTTTGACGTGCTTCAATATTGTACGGTCGTCACGTAGGGCTGACTTCCATTGCTCCTCAAAGAAATTGGCTGCCACAACTTCGAGCAGCAGAATGGTGTCCAGGGGGAACGCAGACCATCTGGGAACTTTGAAGGAAGGGTCTAGTCGCCTATCAGCATGATAGTGTCCGCCATACTGCATGTGTAGCCTCGGACCGGATTGACCATCGTTGCCAAGGTCGAAGTGCCATCTCGGACACTCTCTTGTTCTGTCCTTGTATTCAAGTACTAACACCGTCACCCATTCATCATAGGGGAACTCTTCCCCAGTTCTTACGCAAATTTTTTCAACCATAATCAGGGGGTTAAACTTGCTCCCGTCCTGCTTGTCAGTGCATTCTGTAAATCTGATGGGCTCGCCCTTGGAGACACTGTATTCCCACGCTGTTTTTGTTCTTTCTTTGCGAAGCTGTGCTACAGCTGGAGCAATAGCATTACAGCTTTCACCTTCAAGAATACCTACTTCGACATATTTTCTCACGGATGTTTCAAGCGCCGAAGCCATCTCACGCGCACTAATCGTAGCCATTATCGCGTGATCCTGCCTTCTCGAATATCGTTTGCTACCTCTATATCGCCCTCGTCGATCGAGAGGTGGGGAAAGCGTTCCATCTCTCCTCGGATAAAGCAATCGAAGCAAATGCGTTTCTTTTCGGAGTATGGTAAAAGGTACTTATCGTATAAAGAAAGAGAATTGCGCCGCTCTGTCGGCTCTCGGCAGGTCGTGCAAGCGAATGCAAACAGTTCATCTGAGCTATTTGTCCACTTGGAAACGGCAGGTTGCAGTTCGAAACCGATTGCCTTTGCGAGCTGGTTTGCCCGTTCGGCTCCAGAAAGCGAGGTCAAGGGCACCTTCAACTGCTCCTTCGCCCATGCTTCGAGGCGGTGTCGCCAAATGCGTGGCCAGCCATCCCCAAAAACCCCTTCGTAGCCAAATCCGGACTCGAATAGATAGGACATGATACGTGCGATCTGCCCCGGCTCGGTCGCAATCCCTAGACGGGCTGCGACGTCCTCGCTTGATAGGAGTGGCCCAGCTCGCTCAATCAATTGTCTGAGTAATATTCGAGCCGCGACATGTGTGACTGAGTTCGCGTTCCTCAGATCTGTGGCAAAGCCATGAAGTGGTACTATCTCAAGTTCATCTTCTGTCAAAGAAAGCAAGTTGCCCGCAGCATTCCCAGCCTCCAGCCCGGCCGCAATGCGCTTATAGCCCTTGGCGAGGCCTAGCAATTCCCGCTGGCAGGTCGTACGGTATTTGCGATCGCTTAGCTGTCCCTTCATGTATTTCTGGTCAAACAGGTCGTGTGAAGTCTTATCTATACTATAGATTTGCTTGATGTTTTCCTCGGTGGAAACCAGGACAATTGGGAAATCCAAGTCTGGAGTTTCCAAGAGAGCCTCTCTTAGGATCTGCGCTAGGGCGCCGCCCTTGTAATTGTTCTCTGGAAGGTCCTCGTCATCAAGCCTGAAATCAAGAGCGACCAGATCAGGTCTTACGGCTAAAATTTCATCGCGCAATTTTATCGGTTCAATTGGTTCAAATCTACCGTCTATTTGCAGTTCTTTTTGCTCCAAGAGGCGCGCAATTCGCGTGCGATCTTCGGCGTTGTCGTCGATGAAGAAACCAATCATAAATCATCCACCCCTATTGAGCGTAATCTCAAATCTCGTCGAATATCCGGCCGTTACGTCGTCGGATAGCGTAGCTTCTCCCCCGTACGCCAACGCAATATCACTAACGATTTTTAGACCTAAACCTGTTCCAATACCTGAAATACTATCGCCGTCAGTCTCGGTCGTAGTGAAGAAGGCATCAAAAACTCTATTGCCGATCTTGGGATCAATTCCAGCGCCATTGTCCTCAAATGATAATTTCACAAAGCCGTCTTCCTCACGTCCCTCAACACGTATCTTAGGCTTCTTCGAATTTGTCTTTTCTAGCGCTTTTACCGAGTTCGTAAGGAAGTTAAATAGGACGGAATCGAGTTCAGACGCGTGCATCTTTGGCGCCCGAATGTCTATGGGGTCTATGTCTATTTCAAACTCAATATGCCTTTTCTGGAGGTAGGATTGGAATTGTCCCAGGAACCGTCTGACAGCCGTGTCAATGTGGACTTCTGTTAGTTCCCTGGATCGAGTTTTTGAAACCAGAGCCTCTACGTAACTGCCTAGGTCAAACATGCGATCTGTTGCAGACTTCAGGGATCTCAAGTCCGCTTCCAGCTGTTGGCGCTCAGTGTCGTCTTTCAGTCCTTCGGCGTCGATCTCAGCAACTGCCAAACTGTTGTCTACAGCATTTGTCGCGCTCTTTATCTCATGACCAAATAGACTGATGGATATGCCAAGGGAGGCTAATATCCGAAGCATGTTTTCGTACTCTAGCGATAGTTCGATCTTTTCGTCCGTTCGATCTTCGTATTCTTTTTGCTTTCGGTACAACTCTTCCAGAAATGCGGCGTTGCTTCCGGCAAGGTCATCATCACTTTGATCGTCGGAGCCTGCTTCATCGGCTTCCTGTCCGATGAGATCAGGCCCTTTGCCTTTTTTTTCGTTTGCGAGCCTCTCAAGTACGAACTCTGAGGGCTTTCGGGTGTAAGTCGGCTCAAAGTCCTGTTGGGATGCGGTAGTTTTGCGTTTACGGACGGAAGCCACGCGTGTCGCGGCCCACTCAACGCAGCGGCGACTGAAAAGTTGGAGCTCTTCAAAGGCCTCGTTTTCGACGAACCCTTCCCGAGAACTTGTTTCCTCGAGGAACGGGTTCCCTTCTTCACCAACGCTTACATGGCCGAAAAAGTTAAAGTTGTTTGCCGGCACAAGAAGATTACGACGAGCTGAATCGTACGATAACGTCAACCAATCGTCGTTCGGCTCGCCATAAGGCAAAACACGAAAGCCGTTTCTGTAAACTCGTACCCCTCCATACTTATGGCCCATTTCCTGAGCAATCTTCACGGACATTCCTGACATGAAGGTGGATAGATAAATAAAGTATGAAGCGTCCAAACATACCGGGCCGACGACAAGATATTTTTTTTCTGATCGATGTGTTTCATCGATGCCTAGTTTTTCGGATGTCACGCGGAAAGTGGCGACCCCATCTTCATCAATGGATCCGATTACTTTTGCTACGGCGTTGTTGAGGAAATTCTCCTCAATGTTCAGTTCAATTCTCTGTTGGCGACTTGAGATACCATTTATGGTCACGTTGAAGCCGTTGCTTCTCTGCCTATCATCATCCGCTTGGAATGGCGGTTGCAAGAATAGTACTGACTTCCAAACGCGTGTTATGGTTGCCTTTGTCCAGCGGTCTCTAAGGTCACCTATTTTTAGGGTTGTGCCGAAATCACCTGGATCCTTCTCAAAAGTTTCAACCTGGTGCCAGACTTGGTTGAGATCTACTCCGGCTTGGAAATTCTTATCCCATTGGAAAGAAACGCGAAGTCCGGTTGCCTCGCCCTTTTGTGCGGTTTCCAAAGTTAGAGACTTGCCGAGCCTCTGTACCGCAAATCTCCCAATTCCTTTGCGACCCGCCCGTCTCCGCTTATAGATCTCCGAGACAGGGTTGTCGCCTTTATCGTTGGTGGAAAGGCGCATCCAAGCGTTGCGAATTGTCTCAAGGTCCATTCCGACACCATTGTCAGAAATGACTAACTCGCCTCCCGGCTCGTCGTATCTTTCGAATTGGATGGCTACCTCTGTAGCATCGGCGTCGTATGCGTTTTTTATCAATTCAGAAAGAGCGGTTTCCTGCTTTCCGACCAGTTCCAAACCCAGGCGGTTGATGTGCTGAGCGTCGACGGTGAAGCGGACGGCATCTTCTGCGGTGTCCAGTAAAGCATCACTAAGCTGCGCAATCCTCTTCGGGTCAGGTTGGCTTTTCGCGAGCTCCTGAGACAGCGCAGTCTGGATTTCTTTCGTATTTTTCAAACCTTGCCCCTTTTTTTCGACGTTACTTGTAACAAAGCGGCCGGGCAATGATGGTTCGTACCGGTTGATGAATCAGAGCGTCTATTGGAGTATGCCGCTGCTTGATGAGACAGTTCTGGCTTGTTGTCCACCCGGCAGATAAAACTCCGTGATCCCCCGCTTCCCCTCGGCCCGCCCGAGCTGGACGATCACATCGATGGATTTCCGGATGTATTCGCGCACCTCGGCGAATGTCAGCGGTGTGCCGGCCTGCAGCACCATGATTGCCAGCCGGTCGATGGCGAGTTCCGCGGTTTCGGCGTGGATGGTGGAGACCGATCCGCCATGGCCTGTGTTTATGGCTTCGAGATAGGTCAGGGCCTCGGCGCCGCGCAGCTCGCCGACGATAATCCGGTCGGGGCGCATGCGGAGGGAAGCCTGAAGGAGGGCGTTGGCGCTGCGTTGTGAACCGACACCGCGGTCGGCCAGAAGGGCGACGGTGTTCGGCTGGCCGGGGAAAAGCTCAAAGGCGTCTTCGATGGTAATCAGCCGCTCGTGCTCGCTGACGTGAGTCAGAAGGTGGCGGGCGAAGGTGGTCTTGCCGGTCGATGTGCCACCGCTGATCAGGACGTTGAGCCGCGCCTCGACCAGGGTTTGCAGCGCGGCCTCAAGGTTCTCTTCGGCAAGTTGGGCGATGTTCTTCATCTTCTCGGAGCGTAGCGTATCGAGCGAGACGGCCTTGCCGAAGAGATAGGCCGGGGCGTACTCCCGGACGCTTCCAGAGGCGAAGAGCCGGATTGTGATCGAGGCACCGCGATCGATGGCGGGCGGCACTGCGACCTGGACCCGAAGAGGGCGGCCCGCATATTCCACCTTGCCGGAGACGAGGGGGTTCTTTTCAGAAACGCGGGCCTTGGCATTGCCGACGATGGTCTGGGCCATGTTGAGCGCGGTGGTCCGGTCCACGGTCTGACCTTCGTGGCGCATGGTGGCGTCCCCCGCGACCTCGAGCCAGACCTTGCCATCCGGGTTGATCGCGATCTCGACCACGTCATCGCGTCTCAGCAGGTCGCGGAACGGGTCGAGATAACGCTCGAGGTATGACGCTGGTGACGCCTGCTCCATCAGTAAATCACCACATCCCTGTCAACGAGCACAGTGACCGAGGCCCCCTGATCGACATAGATCGTCGGGGCGATCGAGACCTGATCGGCAATGACCGAACCGACCGCGTCCTGCAGATCGCTGCCGACATCGCCCAGGACGATGCTCGTGGTTTCATTGTTGGTACTTTCCGCCGCCACGGCCGGTGCCGCCCCGATCACGGAAATCAGCGCAGCTCCGCCGAAGCGTTCGGCGAATTTGGTATCGACAAGACCGGTGAGGCCCGAGCGGCCGAGTTGGTCCCCGCCCACGGCGGCGATTTCCATCGAGGTCCCGTCCGGCGTTAGGACGCGTGTCCAGACGATCAAAATGCGTTTCTGGTGCATGTCGATCCCGGATCGGTATTGGCCAAAAAGGCGCGAGCCCCGGGGGATCAGGATCCGGTCCCCGGAAAACGCCGGGACCGGTTCGGAGACGACCGCCACGACAGACCCAGGCAGATCGCTGTTGATGGCTGTCTGGAGCGCAGCCTGGATGACGGACCCTTGCGTCAGGGTGCGCTCGGGGTAAGCGAGGCGGGCGGCCTCCTGCACCTCGAGCGGGCGGGCGGTCTGCAGGAACTGCTCATTGCCGGAAAGCACCGGTCCCCCGGTGCCAGCGGCTGCCGGATCGGCGGCCGCCGCGCCAATTTGGCCACCGCGCGGCCCGTCGGCATAGACCACGGCGGGGGATTTGATCTGCGCGGTCAGAAGCTCCTCGGCGACCCGCTCGGCCTCGCGCTGACGCTGTTCCTCTTCCTGCCTGCGGCGTTCTTCGAGCAGGCGCTGATCGGCGATCAGCCCCTCACGGTCGAGCTCGGCTTCTAGCCCTTCCCGCTGCGCCCGTTCGGCATCGAGCATGGCTTGCAATCCGGCGATGCGCGTTTCGGTCTGGCGCTGCAGGTTGGCAAGCTCAGCCTCCTTCTCCGCGATAAGTGCTTCCAATGCTGTCTTCTGTTCGTCGAAGGCCTCGCGCAGATCCGCTACCGCGGACTGGATTTCCGAGTTGCGCGCGGCCTGGCTGGCGGCGAGGGCCTCGCGCAGCTTGGCGATCTCGGCCAGCACCTCGGCGCTTGGCTCGGGAGCCGGGGCGGCAGGCACATCGAGCGCTTCTTCGACGGCGATCAGCGCGTCGTTCACCCGCTGCTCAGTATCGTCGGGAGGGAACTCCAACCGTCCACCGGTACCGGGGCGGCGGTCCTGGAAGGTCTCGACATCGGAAGTCTCAAGCGCACTATCGCCCTCCTGCAGACCGGTCGCCAGGAAATACGCGACCCCGGCGCCGCCAAGGGCGAGGGCAGCGGCGAGCGCGCCGACCCCGAGGCTGTTGCCCCGGCGTTTGGATTTGCCGCGCTGGCTGAATTGATCGAGTCGGTTTTGAAGGTCAGGAGGGGTTTGCTCGGCCATGGTCAGTTGCTCACGTAGATGGCGCTCTCGTCGCGCATCGCACAGATCGCCTCATCGCCAATGCGCAGCGTCCAGTAGGTGTTCACCCCGAGCACCCGGACGGTGTTGTCTTGCTGGGTCCAGTTCACCGTGCGCTCACGGCCCTGGTCATCGGCCTTGAAGAGGGCGGGCTGGCGGCCGTTTTCCGGGAAGACGAAATACGTGTAACGTCCGTCGTCGTAGACATGGCTGGGGCGGAAGTCGCCATCGCCCGAGACGCGGTAATTGTAGTTCCTCGGCGCTTCGAAGCCTTTGGGCTGGGTAGCACCTGCCGCGCGGCGTTCCTCATCGGGGTACCGGAAGCGGACCTCGAAGAACATGCCGGTGCGGTTCGGGATCGAGCCTTCGCGCAGATGGAAGGAATAGGTGCGGCGGTTGGTGATCACCGTCATGTTGGTCGAGGCATTGGCCACATGCGGTTTGATCGTCAGCACATTACCTAGCTCCGGGATCGGATCGACCTGGAAGCTTTCGGTGTCGCCGACGATCACTGCTTCAAACCGCTCGCCAGCCCCGAAATGAATCGTGGTCGAATGCCTCAGATCCGTCTCGATCCGGTAGACCTGGTTTTCGTTATAGACGGCGGTGCGGATGCGGATGTCGAGCGGGCCGCCTTGCGGCGTGGCTTCGGCGGATGCGGCAACGGGCATGGCAAGCGCCAGGAGGAGCGCGGGCAGGAATTTCATCTTCGTCAGTTCTCCAGGGTCTCGGCGTCGACGCGGTAGGAGGTCACCACGAAGCCCAAGGGGTTGGCCCAGACGTCCTGAAGGCGCTGGCGGGTTTCGGGTTGGAAGTCGTAGCCGACGGTGGCGACGTAGGACCGGGTCACGGTGCGGGTGTCGCGCGGGCGGCGGAGCGTTCTGGTGAAACGGACCTGCGCCACCCCGCGCTCGATCTGGTTCACCGATTTTATCACGACTTCGATCTTGGCGTCGCGCCCATAGACGGTGATCGGGTAGTCTTCATTTGTGGAAGACCACAGATCGCGCAGCGTGCGCGCGGCATCCCCATCCGAGCGGTCGAGGACCGAGTTGATGCGCTGCTCGCCGTCGGTCAGGTCATAGGTCTCTCGGTCATCGACATAGGCCACGAGGTTGGCCTGGATGATCGCGTCGCTTTCCGAGAGCGTCAGGGCCTGGACAGCCGCAACCCGGTCCATCTCGCCGGTCTCCTTGTCGACCACGACCACGAAGGTCTCGGTGGATTTTAGCGGAAAGAGGCTTGCGCCCGCGACCATGCCGGCGACGCCGACCAGCACGCCCGCGGCCGCGACGAACCAGGCGAAGCGCTCGCGCCGCCTTGGCCCGTAGATGAAATCCGCCTCGAAAGCGTCGCGGTCGTGGTTCGCGGAAGGGGTTGCGGTTGTCTTCAAGTCAGTCGTCTTTCACATCAGGGTTTGCGGAAGGCCTTTGCGGCGGAGAGAAGCGCGCCGGGACTTTGGCGGATCATCTCGCCGGTTTTCACAACGCCCGCATTGGCCATCTGGTTCAGCTCGTGCGGGGATTTTCCGGTGACAAGGCGCGAGGTTGCGCCGGTGCCATACTCCCGCGTGTTAACGAACCCCTGGCGCGCGAGGCCCGTCAGACCCATGGCGTTTGAGGCGATGCCGACAACACCGGTCAGGTTGGAGGCGATGTAGGGCACCGAGGCCATGATCCCGGCGCTGAGGATCAGGATCACGAGGAAGGGCAGGATGAGACTCACAGTTTCGACATCGCCCGGGTCGGCAGAGGCGTCGCCGATGGCCTCGGCGATGGCGACGATGATGCCCGCAGCGCCTGCGGCAGCGACGGGCATAAGCGCATAGCCGATGGTGGCGCGGGTCCAGGCCTCGAAGAGGGACTGGGTTGGCTTGAAAAGCGAAGTGACGATCATGAAGGGGGCGATGACGATCATCAGCGCGAAGACGATGCGGGCGAAGGCGATGATTCCGGCGGTGACGGCGGCGAAGACGGCGGAGAGCACGAAGAAGATCGCGCCGAGGACCGCCCCGAAAACCCAGCCCGCCCGGTCGCCGATCGTGTCACCATAGGCGGTGATGCGGGCGACCATATTGTCGAGGCTTTCATAGACCCCGGCCTCGTCGCCCGACCCGGTGAGGGCCAAGATGGAGGCGCCGATAGAGTCGGGGACCTGCGTGACGATGCCATAGATCACGCTGAAATTGTCCCAGCTCTGCGCGAATATCCCGACCAGTGCGACCTTCATCCCGAAGGCAAAGCCGGTGCCGAAGGGCAGGGGGCGGAGTTGCATCACCGCGTTGATCCCGAGGAGCACGAGGAGGAGGGTGGCCCCTGCCGAGATGACATTGCCGACCGCGCCAGCGGAGGAGACAAAGCCGTCCTGCGCCACGGTGTTCACGGCGGCGTCGACCTGGCCCAGGATGTCGCGGATGACCCCCATCTACCCACCACCCTGTATCGGTGGGCAAGCCTCCATGACCTGGGCTTCCAGCGCATCGGCCTTGGCGTAGAGATCCAGCACCTTGAAGGGCAGGCGCGGGTTGTCCGAAGTCTGGAACCGGGGCAGGGCGGCAAGCGCCTGATGCCAGGTGAAGTCGTCCAGCAGGCAGGTGCAGTTCTCTGTGGCCAGTGCCTCTTCGGCGATCAGGATGCGCAGGATCGCGCGGTAACCATTGCGCAAGTATGCGGTCTCGGCCAGATCGGCGGGGGGTTTCGGGACCCGGCAGTCCTCGGCCTCGTCCCGCGCAATGGCCATCGAGCTAAAGGGCGTGTCGCTGGACGGGTTCGTGTTTGGTGTCTCGGCCAGCGCGGCATAGGGAAGGGCGCTCACGACAAGAGCTGCGAGACCAAGTGACCGAAACTCGGGGAGTTGGCAGAACAATCTCATCTTCATGGATCCACCGCCATCGAGCGGAACTTGCGCTCATCCGCGAGCGTTGCGGCATCGACGACGCCAAGCTGGCCTGCGCTCACGCCCTGGGCCGCTTCCAGCCGCCAGATCTGCGTCAGGATGATGCCGAGCTCGGCGGTGACGCGGGTGTTGAGATCGACGGCGGCTTTCAGCCCGTCCTGATCGTCGATGAGCCCCACCATGGTCTCTAACCGTTCGAGGCTCTGCCCCGCTTCTTCGTGGCTTTCTTGTGCGGCGACCGACAACATGGCGCTGGCCCCGGCCGAGGTGGCGATGCGGTTGTCGGCAGGCTGCTCGGAGCTTGAGAGTGTCCCCAATCGTTCCGAAGTAAACCCGCTGCCAGACAGCACCCGCTCGACCGAGGCCGAAAGCTCAGCGCCGGGATTGAAGCCGCTCAGAAAGTCCCCGCTGGCCAAGGACTGCGCGGTGTTGAGGGGGGCCACCAGCTTGCCTCGCAGCGCGCGGAATTCCTCGACCGTGGCGAAGAGCTCGCCAAGACCGCTGCCTTCGATTAGCGAAGTCAGCTGCGCCTCAAGGTTCGTCAATTGCGACAGCTGGGTTTCCAACTCCAGCCGCATGGTGGCGAGCTGCTGCATCTGGACGTTCAGGTCCTCGGCCATGTGTTCGAGCTGGGCCACGAGCTGGCCAAGCTGTGAGCCATCAAAGGTCGGCACGCCTTGGGCCGTGGCGGGCAAGGAAAACCCAAGCGTGGTGACCGCAGCCACGGTCAGGAGAAGCTGTCTCATTCGGGAACTCCCATCTGCATGAAGTCGCGCTCGGCCAGCCGGTCGGCGACGAGGTGCTGCGCATAGGCCGCCTCGCGTTGCTGGTTGGCGGCCATCAGCCGGACGCGGAGATTGAGGATGCGGCCGATCTCGGCCTTGGCGTAGGTGTTGAGCTCCCAGGCCGCCTTGGCATTGGGCTGCGCGTCGATCTGCAGGATGATGGCGCGGAGCCGATTGATGACCTGTTCGGTCGTGGCGGAACTGTCGGCGGCGTAATAGACGCCGGCCTCGGAGATGCTGGCATATTCGGCCAGCGTAAAGTCCGAGGGCGAGAGCGTGCCAAGCGCGTCGGCGCCGCCCACCACGGCCAGGTATTCGTTGTAGAATTTGGAGATGTTGCGCACGTAGCCTTGGGTCTCGGCAAAGGGAGGCACGCCGCCATATTCGATGACCCGGCCAGGGCCCGCGTTATAGGCGGCGAGCGCATGGGGGATATTGCCGAAGCGGTTAAGCTGGGTGGTGATATAGCGCGCGCCGCCGCGCAAGTTGTCCTTCACGTCATAGCGGTCGACGCCAAGATCGGAAGCCGTGCCGGGCATGAGCTGGGTCAGGCCATAGGCACCGACCGGGCTTTGTGCTGTGACGTTGAAGCGGCTTTCCTGCTTGATCAGGGCCTGGAAGAGGCAGCGCCACTGGGTGGCCGAGAGACCGGCGCGGGCCACGCCGGGGGCGCCTGCGAACTCGCCCGCGACCTCGACGATCATCATTTCTACCGTCTCGCGCCCCTCACCGAAGAGGCGGCTGTTCATGGGGCTTGCATCGGTATTTGGATAGACCGCCGCCACGCCGAAATCCGCATTGCCCTCGAGCGCGCGGATATCGAAGCCGGGCCCGGTGATGGCCGCCGTCATCTCCTCAAGGACGCGCAGCTGGTCGGCCTGCACATCGGCCAACGTCGTCTCGATGCGGTCCTTGTCCTGCTGGACGCCCAGATCCTCGGCGAGTGCTGTCACCCGCGCGATGGCGCGGCCAATGGCGGAGTTGTCCTGGGTCGGCACGCCCTGGGCAAGCGCGGGTAGGGTGCCGAGGCCGAGGCAGAGCCCAGCGGATATGATCGCGGCGCGGCTCATTCCGGACGGGGCAGGGTCTCGAAGGTGCAGTCGGCTTTGGCAGTTTCCTGAACCGGTGCGCCCATGGTCGAGAAGGCGAGCGCGGACCGCGTCACCTGCGGCTCACCATTGCGTCCGAAGCAGGGAGAGGTTTTCTCGGTGTATTTCTCGCAAGCCGAGAGAAGGCCCACGGTAGCGCAAAGCGCGAGGAGGGGTTTTGAATTCATATCACATGTCTCCAGAAATCAGGATTGGCGCGCCAATCGGCGGACACGCGGGCTTCGCCAGTGACGCCGCCGCCAAGGATGGGAAGGAGATCGCCAAGCGCGGAGAGGTCCGCATCGACAAAGATACTTTCGCCCGCCGAGCGAACGAGCGCGATACGCTGGCCGATGGTGGGCTGGACGAGAAGGGCCGCCTCCTTGGCATTCACGCGCAGGAAGTCATAGTCCGAGACGGTGGCGCGATCGTTCGGGAAGAGGATTTGCGTGGGTACCGTCTCGACGATGGTCTTGCCGACGCGGCTGTCGCGCAGCTGGCTCGGATACTGCGTCATCATGATAACGACGCAGTTCATCTTCCGAAGCGTGACCAGCCAGTTTTCCAACCGCACCCCGAAATAGGGATCGTCGAGAAGCTTCCAGGCCTCGTCGAGCACGATGATTGTGGGGCGCCGATCTTCCACCAGCCGTTCGATCTGGCGGAAAATGTACGAAAGCACCGCCATGCGCTCGGTGGTCATGTCGAGGATCTCGGTCATGTCGAATCCGATGATGTCGCCGGACATCTTGAGACCGCGCCCGTGCTCAGGCTCATCGAAGACCCAGCCGTAGCGCCCGCCCGGAGCCCATTCGGCGACGCGGGATTGCAGCTCGCCGTCATCATCGAGGGACTGGAACAGGGTCTCGAAACTCGCGAAGCGCCTGAGCGAACCCTCTGCATGGGCATTTTGCGAAACCGCGCTCTGGATGTGGCGAGATTGCTCGCCGGTGAGGGTTCCGCCCCGGGTAAGAAGGGTTGAAAGCCAGTCGGAGAGCCAGGCGCGGCCACGTTCATCGATTTCGGTATCGAGAGGGTTCAAGCCGGACGGCACGCCGGCACGGATTTCGTTGTAGCGGCCGCCAAGCGCGCGAACGGCCATCTCGAGGCCGCGATCCTTGTCGAAGAAGAAAAGCCGCGCGCCGACCCGCTGCGCTTGGGCCGCGAGGAAGGCGGTGGTCAACGTCTTGCCTGTGCCGGTGCGTCCCAGAACGAGCGTATGGCCGACGGTCGGTTCCTTGCCGGGGCTTCCCGCCTCATGGAAATTGAAGCGGTAGCCCGAGGTGCCGACTGTCGGCAGCACCGAGATGGTCTGACCCCAGGGCGACTGGTCCGGGCGACGTCCCTCGACGCTGCCATGGAGGGCCGCGAAGTCGGCGAAGTTGATCGAGGAGATCGGCGTCTTGCGGGCGCGGTAGCCGAAGTTACCGGGGGATTGCGCGAAGTAGGTGGCTTTCAGCGCCATGTTTTCGCGCACAATCACCGACATGATTTCCTGGCCGACGCGCTTGATCTGGGCGGCGGCGCGCTCGAGCGTGTCACGGTCTGGCGCATAGACCGCGATCGACAGGTGATGGTCGCCAAAGGCGATGCGGCCTGCTTCCTGATCGTCGGCAGCTTGACCGAGCTGTTCGCGCAAGGAGACAGCCGCGTCGTCGGAGGCATGCATCTGGCGGATGATGCGCTGGATGCGTTCGGCCATGATGTTGTTCGGGATCGGGCTGAAGGAGTTCGTCAGCACGATGTCGAGAGGCAGGTCGAGCGCGTCGAGCAGCGTGACGTCCGTGAGGGCCGGATAGGTTTTCATCGAAAAGAGCGCGCCGTATTTTACCCGCCCAGTCACGGCGTCGGTCAAGGTGACGACGTCGCCGTCAAAGGTGGCGCGGCAATTGCTCAAGGTATGTGAAAGGGGCAGGGCATTTTGCCCGAAGGCGATGGGGGAGAATGCCCCAGCGTTCAGCGTGTTGAGATAGCCAAGCCATTCGCCGCCCTTGCGGGTTAGCCGGACCGGGTTGGCCGAGGCAAGCGCCACCTCGAAGAATCCCATGACCTCATTCAGCTCCTGCATGCGCGTCGCGCGGTCCTTGACCCAGGCCTTGCGGGCCAGCGCCCGTAGGAATGGAATGCGGGCCGAGATATCGGGGCGCCGGATGACGCTGAGATAGAGCTGACGATTGGCCGGGCGCAGGTCTTTGACATGGGCCTGCCAGCGCGTGTCGATAGCGGCGGCAAAGCTGTCCCCCTCGATGGGGCGCATTCCGAGATCCTGCGGCACGGAGATGCGGTGGATGTAGAAGCCGAAGGCATTGCCGGTCTGGGCGACGATGGCGGCGACCGCGCGTTTGAGCGCGTCGAGCCGGGCATCTTCCGTGGTCATCGGGTTCAAACCATCAAGGCGCAGGGTCGCCATGAGGTCGCCCTCGCGAAGCACCATGACATCGTCATCCGCCAGCGCGAAGTACGGCAGGTGCTCCGCGAGATAACTCTCCCGCGCGAACTCCCCGCCGCCGGCCTGAAGCAGAGCGGTTCCGTGAGTGGAAAGTGTGCCCGCATCAAGCGCCAAAGCTGTCGCCTCCATGCAGGCTGCGGTTTTTCGTCGGGCGCACCGATCCATAGGAGACGCGCAGCACCTCGAAGAAATGCGGCTCGCGGTCAGCGACGAACCAGAGGATTGGATAGGCGACGAGCCCGACCAGGAAGAAGACCATCGACTTCGTCCAGATGAACGGCAGAACGACCCCGGTCGCCAGCACCACGAGGTACCCGACAGGGAGACCCAGATACTTGGGCGGACGGGCGAGGCCCAGAAAGAGGGGGGATCGTTCTGCCACTTCGATGCTTCCCTGCTTAGCGATGAAAATGAATCCGCAGGTCGGCTCGAGGCAGCGTTTCCGAAGCAGAACGAGTTCGAGGCGACTGGAGGATGCAAGATTGCAGGGAAGTCATCAATCGGCCCTCTTCTCAGGAGAAGCCGTCGACGATGGTGCCAGCCGAGAAAATCAGCACGATCCCGATGATGACCGAGGCGAACCAGCCCCAGTTGAGCCGTCCCATCATGCACATGAAACCGGTGCCGATGACCGCAAGCGTCGCGACCGCGATTCCGATCGGACCGGTCAGCGCGGCCTCGACGGTTTCCAGCATGGTCTGGATCGGTGACAAGTCCTGCGCGAAAGCGGGCGTTGCGAAAGCCGCCAGGGTTGTGGTGGCAGGCAAGAGGCGGCTGAGGCGATGTCTGAGCATGCGAAGTTCCCTTGTTTTACTGAAGATCGATGAGGACGGGCGCGCGGGCTGGAACCCCTTCTGCGACGCGGATGTCCGGAGCGGAAGCGGGAGGGCCTGCCAGCCGGGACCGGATCCGGTGAATGCGCGCGATGTAGTCGCGGGTCTCGGTGAAAGGCGGGATGCCGGAATACTCGACCACCCTGTGCGGCCCGGCATTATAGGCTGCCAGCGCCAGGTCGATGTCCTTGAACGTGGCGAGCTGGGCGAGCAGGTAGCGCGCCGCGCCATCGAGGTTCTGGGAGGGATCGCGCGGGTCGACCCCGAGTGCGCGCGCCGTGTCCGGCATCAGCTGGCCCAAACCATAGGCGCCCTTGGGGCTGACGGCGGTCGGATTGTAGCTGCTTTCGGCCTCGACCAGGGCGCGGAAGAGGATCTGCCAGGCGTCCGCATCGAGGTCGACCTGCCGCAGGGCGCGGTTTCCCTTGTGGCGATCTGCCGTGGCGTCGATCAGGGAGAGGATGCCGTCGCGACCGGAAGGCGGCGTGGCGTCCAACGAGGCCAGAACGACTTCCGCCTCAGCACTATCACCCAGCCCCGCCCAGGCAGGTGGTTCGCCATGAAAGATCCAGCCGGATGTCCGGGCCGTGCCGTCACGACCGAAGGCGATGACGTCAGCCGCGCTCCTCGAGGGTGATGCTGTAATCAGGACCAAAGCGCAGATCGTGCCCGTCACCGAACTCGAGATGATGTTTGAAGAGCCCCGGCCATATGTTGAAATACCGCGGTTCTGGCCCATGTGGGGTAATCCGGGTCGAGACCAGAATGGCTTCCGGCTCGCCCGTGCGCAGATAGATGCACTGGTAGCGCGGCTTGCCATCGTCCGTGAACCCCACGAGTTCATACCTGCAGCGGAACGCAACCTTCTTTTTCTGAAGGTCTTTGACCCCATCGAGTGTGATCAAGATCTGATTACGCGCTATCGGCATTTGGACTCTCCCCGTGAGAGTCCTTCTACTTCACTGCACTAAGGCCATAAAGACATATAGAGTCAATACGACATATTGCAGAAAAATACAATTTGTGGGATAGTCAATCCAACTTTTGCGGGAGAGCGGCATGAAACGACAGGTCTTGGCGGCGATAATCGGAGTGTTGGGAGCTCTTGGGGTGCCCGAGAAAGCGCAAGCCTATGACATCGACTGCGCCATCATGCTCTGCATGGCGGGCGGCTTCCCCCCGAGTGCTGTCTGCGCACGGGCCTATCGCACCATGATTCGTCGGATCACACCCTGGCCGAGCCTGCCACCCTTCGGGGTCTGTACCTTTGCCCATGTGCCGGTTGATCTGGGTGGCCCTGGTGGCGAGGGTGAACTCGACACCAATCTGCCGGAATACGAATGGCTGAACCGCACCCATGTGATCTGGTTCACCGGGCGATCTTACAGAACCCGCGACGATCCGAGGCAGTGGGACTGGTCGATCCGCTCCTGTGACCGTGAAAACCGGACCTGCCGCTACATTCAGCGAGTCTATGGATCCCACACGCCCTGGCCCGCGGCATTCGTCTCGGAAAGTGGACAAGAGATCGCCTACCCGACCAATGGAGGCCTTTGGCACTTCTATTCCCGCAGCATCATGGTCGAATACGGCGACTACGAGGGGAACATGGGTCACTCGGAGTGGTTCTCTTACTGATCCTCGCCACCCGGCAGCTTGACTGAAAACGGCCGCACGATGACAAGTCTGACGTCGTAACTTTCCGGATCGACTAACTGGCGGCGACTCACGGATCCATCGTTCCAGCGGTAGTCGGTGAACACGTGGGTTTCCTGCGTTCCGTCGATGATAAACCCTTCCTGAAAGGGCCAGCCTGTTTTTTTCTTGCGCATAGAACTCCTGCCATACCGTTAGACTAGCGATTGCGGCGTATCGGGACCGAACCGATCAATGGCTGGCAGGAAGCAGCTAGCGTTTTGTAAAGAGTTCGGCGGGGTCGACCTTCAGGGCCTTCGCGATGCGTTCGAGCAGATCGAGCGACGCCGCGAACCTTGCGTTCTCGACCTTGCCCATATGGCCGCGGCTCACATCGGCCCGATGAGCAAGCTCCTCCTGGCTGAGGCCGCGGGCGCGTCTCAAGTCCTGGATGTTCAGTGCTACACGGTCCCGCAAGTTCATGCCCGCAAGACGGACATGATGCGCGAGATATCGCCACGCGATATATGTTACATTTGGAGGTGCAGAGAAGAAATCTTGGAGCGGCGCGAGATCGCCGGAATGGGATGCCTGCCGATACGCAGGTCACGGGATGATCCGTATCTCAAACATTCTGGGCCGTTCAATCGTTCTTTCGGAAAAGGGCGGCACCGGCAATACCGGTGCCGCCAGTCGGTCGTCCACAGGGAGGTTGTAGAGGACGAATTCTACGGGGAAATTTGGAGCCGGCCAAAAATCTCATAAGCAAACTTATGTCAAAATTGACTCACTCTGTTTCATAGATCAGTGAGAGTCCCCATAAATGCTTCAGCGGCAAAACCGACGCTTTCCGAAAGTGTCGGGTGCGGGTGAATCGTCAGGCCGATATCCTCGGCATCGGCGCCCATTTCGATCGCGAGCGCAATCTCGGCGATCAGGTCGCCGGCATTGACCCCGACGATCGCGCCGCCCAGCACACGCCCGGTATCGGGATCGAAGACCAGCTTGGTCATCCCGTCATCGCGTCCCATCGAAAGTGCGCGGCCCGATGCCATCCAGGGAAAGCTCGCCCTCTTGACCTTGATGTCGTCCTTTTTGGCCTGCACCTCGGTCAGGCCGACCCAGGCGATTTCGGGATCGGTATAGGCGACCGAAGGGATGCAGGCCGGCTCGAACGCCGCCTTCTCGCCGCAGGCGGCCTCGGCGGCGACCTTGGCCTCGTGCACGGCCTTGTGCGCCAGCATCGGCTGGCCGACGACATCGCCGATGGCGAAGATATGCGGTTGCGCGGTGCGCATCTGGCCATCGACAGTGATAAAGCCCTGCGCCGTCACCTCGATCCCCGCCTGCGCCGCGTCGATCTTGCGCCCGTTCGGCGTGCGGCCGACGGCGACGAGAATGCGGTCATAGCTTTCGCTGTCGCTGCCGTTGGCCCCCTCGAAGCTTGCGACCAGCTTTTCGCCCGCAACAACGCCGGTGATGCGAGTGTCGGTGCGGACGGTCAGGCCCCTGCCCTGCAAACGCTTGTCCAGGGGCGCCACGATGTCCTTGTCGGCGCCGGGAATGATCTGGCTTGTCGCCTCGACAATGTCGATCTTTGCGCCTAGAGCGTTATAGACCTGCGCCATCTCAAGGCCGATGATGCCGCCCCCGACGACTAGCATCCGCTGTGGGATATCGGTCAGGGCAAGCGCGCCGGTGCTGTCGATGATCCGCGGATCGTCGGGCAAGAAGGGCAGGCGAACGGGTTCGGACCCGATGGCGATGATCGCCTGATCGAAGGTCAGATTGCGGGCACTGTCCTCGGACTGCACCGTCAGGCTGTTCAGGCCGGTAAATGATGCGGTGCCGCGGATCACCTTGACTTTGCGCCGCTTGGCCAGCCCGTTCAGCCCACCCGTCAGTTTCCCGATCACGCTGTCCTTGAAGCTGCGGATCTGCTCTAGGTCGATCGTGGGCGCCCCGAAGCCAAGACCTTGTGCCTGCGCGTCTTCGGCCTCGTCGATGACCTTGGCGATGTGCAAAAGGGCCTTGGACGGGATGCAGCCGACATTCAGACAGACGCCGCCCAAGGTCGCCTGCGGGTCGATTAGCGTCACGTCACGCCCCAGGTCGGCCGCGCGGAACGCCGCCGTATAGCCCCCCGGCCCGGCCCCGATCACCACGACTGACGCGTGATCGCCCGATGCCGCGACAGGAGTGGCCGCCGAGGCGGCGGAAGGCGTCGGTACAGGTGTCGCCGCCCCTGCCCCAGCCGAGCCAGTTTCCAGCCGCAGCACGACATGGCCTTCGCTGACGCGGTCGCCGATCTTGACCAGCAACTCGCGCACCGTGCCCGCGACCGGGCTCGGGACATCCAGCGTTGCCTTGTCGCTTTCCAGCGTCAGGATCGTGTCATCCTCGGCAATCGTGTCGCCGTGCGAGACAAGGATTTCGATGACCGGCACATCGGAAAAGTCGCCGATCTCGGGGATGCGGATTTCGGTGATCATACTAACCCTTCAAATTGCGACACGCCGGAAATCGGAAAGGACGCGGCAGACATGCTGAAGGAACCTGGCGGCGGCGACGCCGTCCACCACGCGGTGGTCCCAGCTCAGGCTGACCGGCTGGATCAGGCGTGGCTGCACAGCGTTGTCACGCCAGACTGGCTGCACCTCGGCCCGTGTCATGCCCAGGATTGCGACCTGCGGCGCGTTGATGATCGGCGTGAAGCCGGTGCCGCCGATCCCACCAAGCGACGAGATGGTGAAGGTCGCGCCCTGCATTGAGTCGGGCTTCAGCTTGCCCGCGCGCGCCTGTGCTGCCAGTTCAGCCATTTCGTCGGCGATTTCGACCACGCTTTTCTGATCGGCTGCCTTCACCACCGGCACAACCAGCCCTTCGGGAGTATCAGCGGCGACGCCGATGTTCCAGTAGCGCTTCAACACGATCTCGTCCCCTTCGAGCGAAGAGTTGAACTTGGGATACGCCTTAAGGGCTGAAACCACGGCCTTAACCGTAAAGGCGAGAAGGGTGATCTTGGGATTGTCCTTGGTCCCCTCTGCGTTCAGGCGCTTGCGGAAATCCTCAAGGTCCGTGACGTCTGCCTTGTCAAAGTTGCAGACATGCGGAATGGTAATCGAATTGCGCGCCAAAGCGGGACCGGAAATCTTGACGATCCGGCTGAGGGACACGCGTTCGACGGCGCCGAACTTCTCGAAGTTCTCTTTTGGCCAGCCCGGCAGGCCCGCGAGGGGTGTCATGGATGTGCCGGCCGCCGCCGAGTTCGAGGTCGCGCCCGACATACGTGCCTTCACAAAGGCTTCGACATCCTCGCGCTGGATGCGCGCCTTCGGCCCGGTGCCGGTCACTTCGGCAAGGCTGACGCCCAGCTTGCGGGCATAGTGGCGGATCGACGGCGACGCATAGACCGATCGATTGGGCGCCAGTGCACCGACCGGCGGAATAGCGCCGGTCGTGGCCGGAGTCGGCTTCTGGGCCTCAAACGCTGTAGTGGTTGCTGCAACGGGGGCCGGGGAAGGTGCGGCCGGAACCGCCGCCGGCGCTGCGGTCGGTGTGCCTGCATCCAGGGCGGCCGCGATTTCGAGGCGGGCCACGACGGTGCCCTCGCTGACCGGCGATCCTTCGGTGACGAGGAGTTCCAGGATACGACCTGCATGTGAACTCGGCACATCGAGCGTGGCCTTGTCGGATTCCACGACGATCAGCGTGTCGTCCATTTGAACCGTGTCACCGACCGAAATCGGAATTTCGACGACCGGAACGTCTTTGAAGTCGCCGATGTCGGGGACACGAATGTCGATAACTGTGCTCATCTCGGTCTCCGATCACAGGGTCCAGGGCGCATCGGCATCCGCCGAGATCCCGAAGTCCGCGATGGCTTTGGTAAGCAGGTCGGGCTTGGCATCCCCGCGCTGGATCAGCGACTGGATCGCGGCGATGACGATGTGCTGGCGGTCCACCTCGAAGAAGCGGCGCAGCGCCTTGCGGTTGGCCGACCGGCCGAAGCCGTCCGTGCCCAGGACGGTGATCGGTGCCCGCAGATACGGCGCGATCTGGCCGGGGAAGGCGCGGACATAGTCGCTGGCCGCAATCACCGGCTGATCGCCTGCAAGCATCCGGTCCAGATGGCTCGTTTCATGGTCCGCCACAGCGAGGAAGCGGTTGCGGCGCTCGACAGCCATCGCGTCACGCGCCAGTTCGGTGAACGACGTTGCCGAAAAGACATCGGTTGCGATCCCAAAGTCTTTCTCAAGGATCTGTGCCGCGTCCAAAACCTCAAGTAGGATCGTGCCCGACCCGACCAGACGTGCCCGTGCCTTTGACTTGGGCTCGGTCGATGACAACTTGTAAAGGCCGCGAATAATGTCCTGTTCGACACCACTCGGCATGCTCGGGTGGGCGTAGTTTTCGTTCATCACAGTGACGTAGAAGAATTCGTCTCGCTTTTCGTCCAGCATCCGCGTCATGCCGTGGTCCATGATGATCGCTAGCTCATAGGCGAAGGCAGGGTCATAGGCTCTGCAGTTGGGAATCGCGGCGGCGGCGGTATGGCTGGAACCGTCCTGGTGCTGAAGGCCCTCGCCGGAAAGGGTCGTCCTCCCCGCGGTCGCGCCCAGAAGGAAACCGCGCGTGCGCTGATCGGCGGCGGCCCAGATCAGGTCACCGACCCGCTGGAAGCCAAACATGGAGTAGTAGATGAAGATCGGTAGAAGCTCGGTATCATGCACCGAATAGGCGGTTCCGGCCGCCGTCCATGAACTCAGCGCACCAGCCTCGGTGATGCCTTCTTCCAGAAGCTGGCCGTTGGCTGCCTCCTTGTAGAACATCATGGAGCCCTTGTCCTCGGGATCGTAAAGCTGCCCCTGTGGGGCATAGATCCCGATCTGGCGGAACAGGTTGTCCATGCCGAAGGTGCGCGCCTCGTCGGCGACGATGGGGACGATACGCGGCCCGAAGTCCTTGTCCCTCAGAAGGTTGCCCATCATGCGCACCGCCGCCATCGTGGTCGACATTTCCTTGCCTTCCGCATTCAGCGCGAAGGAGGCGTAGGTCGCGGTATCCGGACGTGCCGGGGCCGGGGTCGTGGCATTGGCGGTGCGCTTGGGCAGGTAGCCTCCAAGCGCGGCGCGGCGGTCCTGCAGATAGCGGATTTCCGGGCTGTCGTCCGCAGGCTTGTAGAAATCCAGGTTCTCGACGGCCTTGTCGGACAGCGGCAGGTTGAACCGGTTGCGGAAGGCGAGCAGGGCTTCGACATCCAGCTTCTTGGCCTGGTGCGCGGTCATCCGCGACTCCCCGGCGCCGCCCATCCCATAGCCCTTCTTGGTCTTGGTCAGAATTACGGTGGGGCGGCCCTTGTGGGCCTGGGCGGCGGCAAAGGCGGCATGAAGCTTGCGCAGGTCGTGGCCGCCACGCTTGAGCTTGTGGATGTCATCATCGCTCATATGGCGGACAAGCGCGCCGCTTTCGGGATCGACGTCGAAGAACTTGGCGCGGTTGTAATCGCCCGCTTTAGAGCCGAGGTCCTGATATGCGCCATCGACCGTTTCGGCGAAGCGGCGCAGCAGCACATGCTTGGTGTCGGCGGCAAAGAGGCTGTCCCACTCGGAGCCCCAGAGCACCTTGATCACGTTCCATCCGGCACCGACAAACAGCGACTCGAGTTCCTGGATGATCTGCCCGTTGCCCCGCACTGGCCCGTCCAACCGTTGCAAGTTGCAGTTCACGATGAAGGTCAGGTTGTCCAGGTTCTCACGCGCGGCAAGGGTCAGGCCGGCGATGGATTCCGGTTCGTCCATCTCGCCGTCCCCGAAGACGCCCCAGACATGGCGCTGCTCGGTCACGGCCAGGCCTCGCGCCTGAAGATAGCGCATGAATCGCGCCTGGTAGACGGCGCTGAGCGGCCCGATCCCCATCGAACCGGTCGGCACCTGCCAGAAGTCCTTCATCAGCCAGGGATGTGGATAGGAGCACAAGCCCTTGCCGGGAACCTCCTGCCGGTAATTGGCGATATCCTCTTCGGACAGCCGCCCTTCAAGGAAGGCGCGCGCATAGACGCCGGGTGCCGAGTGCGGCTGGAAATAGACCAGATCGCCCGCATGCTCGGCGCTGCGGGCACGGAAGAAATGGTTGAAACCGACTTCAAAGATCTCCGCCGCCGACGCGTAGGACGCAATGTGGCCGCCGAGTTCGCCATAGGCGCGGTTGGCGCGCACGACCATTGCCAGCGCATTCCATCGGATGATCGATGTGAGCCGCTCTTCCATCTCGAGATCGCCCGGATAGGCGGGCTGCCGCGAGGGAGGGATCGAGTTGCGGTAGGACGAATATGGCAGACCGCGGGTCGTCACGCCGAGGTGCCGCGCATGGTCGAGCAGTTCGTTGAGGACGAAGTTCGCCCGCTCCGGCCCAGCGTGATCCGTGAGGCCCTGAAGGGCGTCGATCCATTCGGCGGTTTCAGTCGGGTCTGCATCTTGGTGGGTGATTTTCGGCATGGTGCGGGTCATGATCTCGGGGCTCTTTGCTTTCACGGGACTTTATCGTGCTTTGGCTAAAAATTCTCACTAAAGTGACTAGGAATTATGGATTCCGGTGGCGATAATAGCCAAGGTTTTGCCAAAAGGATGAGATTTCCGCCATGAACTCAAGCGATCTCGATTCAATCGATCACTCTATCATTCGGGAGTTGCAGCATGATGCTCGCTTAACTCTCCAGGAACTGAGCGGTCGCGTGAACCTGTCGCCGTCTCCTTGTGCGCGTCGGGTTCGGATCCTTGAGGAAAACGGGTTTATCCGGGGCTACCACGCCGAAGTTGATGAGGCCCGCATGGGCTTTCCGTTTAGCGTGTTTGTTTCCGTCAAACTTGACCACCAAGTAGACGACCGCCTGCAGGCGTTTGAGCAGGCGGTCGCAAAATACGAGGAAGTGTTGGACTGCTGGCTGATGACTGGCAGCCGGGACTACCTGCTCAGGGTTGCAGTTGCCGACTTGGTTGAATTTGAGCACTTTCTGACACGACGGCTGACCAAGGTACCCGGTGTCGCGGCGATTGAATCGTCAATTCCGATCCGCCGCGTTAAACGTGCCTTTTCACGTCTTGCATAATATCTTGGCGCCACCACGTAAGTTAAACCACCCTCGGCGAAAAATTCCGGCGATTGGTTAAATTGGGAGTCTGCCCCGAGGGTGTTGTCACGTTAACGGACCTGAGGTTGCTGGTTCATTGATCTGGGCGTAGGCGGTGTCGATGCAGACACAGAGGATCAGCTGCAAACGCCATCGGTTTCCGCCTCAGATCATCGCTCATGTTGTCTGGCTCTACGTCCGGTTCAACTTGAGCCTGCGGGAGGTAGAGGAGCTGATGCTGGAACGTGGCGTGGACGTTTCGTATGAGGCGATCCGGCGCTGGACCGTTAAGTTCAGGCCCCCTGATCGCCCACGTTCTACGACGACGGCAGCCGCGCCCTGGCGATGTCTGGCATCTAGAGCGGCTCAGTCTTTCACTGAATCGAATTTGGATTGAACGAACCCGCTGACGCGGGAGTGGTGTCGGTGTTGGCGGGAATGGCCTCCTGATGGGAAGGTTTGGTTGCTCAAAACCAACCTTTTATCGGGAGACCACCCCATGGCTGATGCCACACCAGCGGTAAGCCCGCTGCGCCGCCGTATGATCGACGACATGACGCTTCGCAACCTGTCGCCAGCCACGCAGCGATCCTATCTTCATGCCGTCGCGAAGTTCAGCCGGTATTGCGACCGTTCGCCGGATCGGCTGGGACTGGAGGACGTTCGCGCCTTCCAAGTCTATCTGGTATCGCAGAGCATTTCCTGGCCGGCGCTGAACCAGACGGTCTGCGCCTTGCGCTTCTTCTATGGCGTGACGCTGAACCGGGCAGAGATCCCCGAACGGATTGCCTATGCGCGCACGCCCCGCAAGCTGCCGACGATCCTGAGCGCCGATGAGGTCGTGCGTTTCCTCGAGGCAGTGCCGTCCCTGAAGGCGCGCACGGCCCTGACGACCGCTTATGCCGCGGGGTTGCGCGCCTCGGAAGCCGTCAGCCTGAGGGTCGCGGATATTGATAGCGATCGCATGCTGATCCAGGTTCGTCACGGCAAGGGGGCCAAGGACCGAACCCTCATGCTCTCGCCGCAGCTTCTTGGTATCCTGCGGACCTACTGGCGCCTGGCGCGACCGACGGACTGGCTGTTCCCCGGGCGCGGCGCCAAGCCGGTCGACGTGCAGGTGCTCCATTCCGCCTGCCGGTCGGCGACCAAGGCGGCAGGACTGACCAAGAGGGTCAGCGTGCACACGCTCCGGCACAGCTTCGCCACCCATCTGCTGGAGAGCGGCGTCGATATCCGCATCATTCAGGTGCTGCTTGGGCATAATAGTCTGTCGACCACGGCCCGCTACACGCAGGTTGCCACGACGACGATCGCAAAGACGCAGAGCCCGCTCGATCGACTGAGCCTGGAGGTGGTGCCGCCCGGCTGAGGGGGCGGCTTCATGCGCCCCGCGCTGGAGGTGGCGGACATCTTCCGCCGCCATGGCCCTGCCTATGTTCAGGCCCACGGCGGCCATCTCGGTCGGGTGGAGCGCCGCGTGATATCCGCAATCGAGCTGTGCCGCACGTCCGCGCTCGGCGGCCATGTCGAGGGTTGCCAGGCCTGCGGTACGGTTCATGTCGCCTATAATACCTGCCGCAACCGGCACTGCCCGAAGTGCCAGGGCGCGGCCGCGCGCGACTGGCTGGCGGCACGTGCGGACGACCTGCTGGGGGTCTGATGCCGGAGAGTGCAGTATCCTACGCTAAGCGCTGAGAACCCGTTTCCCGTAATCGCGTAGATTGCCGTTCGGGTCGACATATCTGTAGAGCGTGACTGGTTTCACCCCGAGCTCTTTGCAGAGTTCTGAAACCGACGTATCGCGACTGGCCATAGCGGCCTGCGCCATTCGCACCTGCGCTTTTGTCAGAGCAAACTTCCTTCCCCCCTTTCGGCCGCGCGCGCGGGCGGCTTGGAGCCCGGCCATTGTGCGTTCGCGGATCAACTCGGTTTCAAATTCGGCCAGCGCTGCAAAGATGCCGAATGACAGCCTTCCAGCCGCAGTCGTTGTATCAATCTGCGCCCCTTGCCCGGTGAGAACCTTGAGACCGACGCCACGCTCGGACAGCATGCTGACGGTTTTGACAAGGTGGTGGAGGCTACGCCCCATACGGTCGAGCTTCCACACAACCAGGACATCGCCCTTGCGCAATGCCTTGAGGCAGGCCTCAAGACCGGATCGGTCATCCTTCTTTCCAGATGCTAGGTCCGAATAGATCTGGCCTTCTTCGACCCCTGATCCGATCAATGCATCTCGCTGTAAATCGAGGGACTGGCTGCCGTCGGCTTTCGAGACCCGTGCATAGCCGATCAGCATGTTTCACAAACGTTCGTTTGAGACGATCTGGAAAACGACGCGTTTTCAGTCATCCGAACAATTCCTTATTCAATATCTTAATCATCAATACGCAAACCATATGCAGAAAACAAAAGAAACATGGCGCATCGTACTATCCTCACCGAGCGTCAGCGCTCAGTACTTTTTGATCTTCCGACCGATGAAACGGCGATGTTGCGCCACTACACCCTTGCGGACGACGATCTTGAAATCATCCGCGCCCGCCGCCGCCCCCACAATCGTTTTGGGTTTGCTCTCCAGCTTTGCGCATTGCGCTATCCCGGTCGGTTGTTGACCCCGGGCGAGGTCATTCCAATGGAGATCACGCGCTTCCTGGCTGCGCAGCTTGGGCTGAAGTCAGACGATCTGGCTGGATATGCAAGCCGCGAAGAAACGCGTCATGAACATCTGGCGGCCCTGCGGGATCTCTATAGCTACAAGATGTTCACTGGCCGAGGGTCGAGAGACCTGAAGGTCTGGCTTGAGAGAACAGCCGAAACTGCCCGGTCGAACGAGGACTTGGCGCGGCGTTTCGTGGAACAATGCCGGGCGACCCAGACCATTCTCCCGGGGATCACGGTTATCGAACGCCTTTGCGCGGATGCACTCGTTGCTGCAGAGCGACGGATCGACGCTCGGATTGCCGACCGGCTGGATGATGAGATGTGCAGCCGACTTGACGCCTTGCTGACGGAAATGGCGGACGGTTCTGTCACCTGCTTTGTCTGGCTGCGCCAGTTTGAGGTGGGCCAGAACTCGGCCGACATGAACCGGCTGCTCGACCGGTTGGAATTCTTGCAGACCATGGCCGTGGACCGAACCGTCCTGTCGGGTGTGCCGCCCCACCGTATCGCGCGCCTCCGACGGCAGGGTGAACGTTACTTCGCCGGAGATCTGCGGGATATCTCCGGTGACCGCCGCCTTGCCATCCTCGCGGTCTGCGCTCTGGAATGGAGCAGTGCCATTGCCGATGCCGTGGTCGAAAGCCATGACCGGATTGTGGGGAAGACGTGGCGCGAGGCGAAACGCGTATGCGATGCTCGGGCAGATGACGCCAAGGCCGCTTTGAAAGACACCTTGCAGGGCTTCTCAAATTTTGGATCAGCTCTGCTGGAAGCACATGAAGATCAGGCCTCCCTGATCGAGGCCATTCAAAACGCCGGAGGCTGGTCATCGCTGAGGGGGCTTGTTTCCACCGCCGCCCAACTGACCGACACATTGGCGGCTGATCCACTGGCACATGTTGTTCACGGGTATCATCGCTTCCGACGCTATGCGCCGCGCATGCTGCGGGCGCTCGATATTCAGGCGGCGCCGGTGGCCGAACCGTTGCTTGCCGCCGCCGACATCGTCGCGGGTACGGAAACGACGACTACCCGGCCACTGACCTTTCTGCGCCGGGCTTCGAAATGGCATCGACACTTGAATCACGACGATGGGAACCGGCTTTGGGAGGTGGCGGTCCTGTGCCACCTGCGCGACGCATTCCGTGCCGGCGACATCTGGCTCACACATTCCCGTCGGTATGGCGATCTCAAGGATGCGCTGGTTCCGAAAGAAGTTGCCAGGGCCACGCCAAAACTGGCCATGCCGTTTGAACCGGAGCTCTGGCTCGCGGATCGAAAATCTCGTTTGGCTGATGGCTTGCAGCGACTGGCCCGCGCCGCCAGGGCGGGTGCCATTCCGGGAGGTTCCATCGAAGGCGGCGTGCTCAAGATCGACCGCTTGACTGCCGCTGTCCCCGAGGAGGCCGATGCCATGGTGCTCGATCTTTACAAACGCCTGCCAGAGATCAGGATCACCGACCTGCTGCTCGAAGTGGATGACGAGATCGGCTTTACCGAGGCCTTCACCCATCTGCGCACCGGCGTTCCATGCAAAGACAGGGTCGGCATGTTGAACGTGCTGCTGGCTGAAGGGCTGAACCTTGGCCTCAGCAAAATGGCTGGGGCCACGAACACCCATGATTATTTCCAGCTCTCACGCTTGTCGCGCTGGCATGTGGAAAGCGAGGCGATGACACGCGCCTTGGCCATGGTGATCGAAGGTCAATCTGCCTTGCCGATGGCCCAGTTTTGGGGCGCAGGGCAGGCCGCTTCGAGCGACGGGCAATTCTTCCCCACCACGCGCCAGGGCGAAGCGATGAATCTGATCAACGCCAAATACGGCCATGAACCCGGTCTGAAGGCCTATACCCATGTCTCCGATCAGTTCGGCCCTTTCGCCACCCAGACCATCCCGGCCACAGTGAACGAGGCCCCTTACATCCTGGACGGCCTGTTGATGACAGACGCAGGCCAGAAAATCCGCGAACAGTATGCCGACACGGGCGGCTTCACCGACCACGTCTTCGCCGTCACCGCCCTTCTGGGCTTTCAGTTCATCCCCCGCATCCGGGATCTGCCATCCAAGCGCCTCTACCTCTTCAATCCGGCATCCTGCCCGAAAGAGCTGACGGGCTTGATAGGCGGCAAGGTCAGGGAACCTGTCATCAGCTCGAACTGGCCCGACATCCTACGCGCGGCGGCCACCATGGTTGCGGGCGCGATGCCGCCAAGCCAACTCTTGCGAAAATTCGCTGCATATCCCCGACAGCATGAACTTGCGGTAGCATTGCGCGAAATCGGTCGGATCGAACGGACGCTGTTCATCATCGATTGGCTGCTGGATGCCGACATGCAGCGCCGTGCCCAAATCAGCCTGAATAAGGGCGAAGCGCATCATGCGCTGAAAAACGCCCTGCGCATTGGTCGCCAAGGTGAAATCCGTGATCGAACAGTCCAAGGCCAGCACTTCCGAATGGCCGGGCTGAACCTGCTCGCCGCTATCATCATTTACTGGAACACCAAGCACCTTGGCCAAGCTGTCACGGCGCGCCAACGCGACCGTCTGGATTGTTCACCAGATCTGCTAGCGCACATCTCGCCACTCGGATGGGCCCACATCCTTCTGACCGGCGAATACAGGTGGTCAAAAAAAGTGATCAAATCGCCTTAGCGTAGGATTCTGCACTCTCCGGCATCAGACCCCTGCTGCCGGTCCCTTATTTCCACGTGGTCTTCACACTGCCCGCCGAGATCGCAGCGATCGCCTTCCAGAACAAAACGGTCGTCTACGGCATCCTGTTCAAGTCCGCCGCCGAGACGCTGCGCATCATCGCCGCCGATCCCCGGCATCTCGGCGCCGGGATCGGCCTCGTCGCGGTCCTGCACAGCTGGGGTCAGACCCTGAGTTACCATCCCCACCTCCATTGTATCGTGCCCGGTGGCGGCCCATCGCCCGACGGCACCCGCTGGATCGCCTGCCGTCCCAATTTCTTTCTGCCGGTCCGGGTGCTGTCGCGCCTGTACCGGCGGCTGTTCTTGCAGGCGCTGCGCGCCGCCTTCGAAGCCGGACAGCTGCACTTCTTCGGCGACATCGCAGGGCTGGCCGAGCCGCAGGCCTTCGCCCGGCATCTCATCGCAGCCGATCGTCGCGACTGGGTCGTTTACGCCAAGCCGCCCTTCGGCGGCCCCGAGCAGGTGCTGGCCTATCTGAGCCGGTACACCCATCGTGTCGCTATTGCCAATTCCCGTCTGGTCAGCACGGAGGGCGGCAAGGTGACGTTCCGCTGGCGCGACTACCGACATGGTCGCAGGCCGAGGCACATGACGCTGGACGCCGGTGAATTTATCCGCCGCTTCCTGCTGCACACCCTGCCGGACGGCGTTCACCGCATCCGCCATTACGGCTTCCTCGCCAACGGACAGCGTGCCGCCCGCCTCGCGGCCTGCAGGGCACTGCTGGCCGACCGGGCCTCGCAGACCGCGGTCCACGCCACACCCGCGACGAAGCCGACGCCCGTTCCGCGCCCTTGCCCCTGTTGCGGCCGCCCGATGGCGACGATCACCGTCTGGTATCATGGTCAGCAACCGCCCAACTGGCCATTCTGGAACGACAGTTCATGAGCGCACGCGACAAACTGCCATCACGCACCCTGCGACCGGCCCCCACGAGGACCGGGCGGCTTGCCTATGGACCAGAACACCCGATGCGGTGGCCACGACCGATCCACGCGGCAATCGACCGCCAGATCGCACCGCCGCAGTGCTCCGTGGGAGCCGACGCCAGTACCATCCGCACTCCAGCCGGCACCATCGGTCCGCGTATCGGCTCTCGCGCCCACCACTCAAAGCCGACGCCAAAGCCCAAATCCCCATAGCGCCAAACCGACCCGCGGCTTCGTTCAATCCGGCTTCAATGAGGTCCGCGACACCGTCCGCCATCGACCGCACGACCGCGGACCTCACAGAACCCTCCAGATTCCCATTGGGGTTTGATTGTGATTCAGAGTCCATACTGGTGAGGGAGGCCAGCATGGATGACGAGAGCCTATTCGAATGACCTCAGAAAGCGTGTTGTGGCCGCGATGCGGTCGGGCGAGAGCTGCCGCAGTGTGGCGGCGAGGTTCGGTGTTGCGCCGTCGAGCGCTGTGAAGTGGGCCGATCGGGCGCGGCGGACCGGTTCGGTCAGCCCGGCAAAGATAGGTGGGTATCGCCGCCCGCTGCTTGAGCCGCACCGGGTCTGGCTGCTGGAGCAGGTGCGCAACTGCCCCCATGTGACCCTTGCCGTCCTTCAGGACCTGCTGGCGGAGCGGGGCGTTGTCGTCAGCCACGACACGGTCTGGCGCTTCCTGCGTGGCTGCGGGTTCAGTTTCAAAAAAAGACGCTGGTCGCCGATGAGCGCGAACGCCCGGATGTGAAGCGCCGCCGTGAGAGATGGCAGCGATACCAGGGCAGGATCGATCCAACCCGTCTCGTGTTCATTGATGAGACATGGGTGAAGACCAATATGGCCCCGCTCCGAGGCTGGGGGCCGAAAGGGGATCGCCTGCCTGGCGCGGCCCCGTTTGGCCACTGGAACGTCCACCTTCATCGCCGCGCTGCGCCATGACCGGATCGACGCGCCGTGGGTCTTCGACGGCCCTGTGAACGGCGACATCTTCCGCACTTACGTCGAGCGCGTCCTGGGTCCAACCCTCGCTCCGGGCGACATCGTTGTGATGGACAACCTCGGCAGCCACAAAAGCCACGCCGTCCGCCACGCCATCCGGGCGGCCGGCGCGCATCTGTTGTTCCTGCCGCCTTATAGCCCCGACCTGAACCCGATTGAACAGGCCTTCTCGAAACTCAAGCACTGGATGCGAAACGCCGCTGCCCGCACACGAGAGACCTTGTGGCGGACGGTCGGCTCGGTCCTCGACCAGTTCACGCCCGCTGAGTGCGCAAACTACTTCGAAAACGCAGGCTACGCTTCCGTGAAAACCTGAAACGCTCTAGACGAAGTCGTTGTGAAGATCGCGGGCCGGTCATACTGACTCTGGCGCGCAGTCGACCAAAACGGCGTTGTTCTTGAAGAAATCCTTCAATCGAGGCGAGACAAGCGCGCCGCAAAGCGGCTTTTGGTCAAGCTGATGAAGCGTTGGGATTTCGTGCCCAAAAGGATCATTACGGACAAACTGCGTTCATATGGGGCCGCCAAGCGCGAGATCGCGCCTGGCCTTGATCATTGGTCACACAAGGGGCTTCTGTGGTTGCCGTCCGTGATGCAAGAAGTTTTTCAATCTGCGTGAGTTGGTGATCGAGTGCGAGCTTCTGTCAGGCCTTTGAGTGCGGCGTTACCAGAAGCCGCTGGCCGGGATGGTGATCTGCGGATCGAGGCCAGACCTAAACAACGAGCTTTGACGCTCTTCCCCTTATCCTGGTTTTCCCGATCCAGATCTGTTCGATCATTTTGCCCATTCAGGTCGTTGACTTCTTACACCTCCTTCACCGACGTAGCTCAGCCCTGTGCTACAGCTTGGTCATGCAGCGACAGTCTGCGTCGGATCCCGATAACTCTCCTTCGTCATTTGCATTGCCCAGAGGGCGCGGGCCATCTTGTTGGCCAGCGCAACCGCGACCAGCATTTTTGGCTTGCGCGCAAGCATGCGTTCCAGCCAGGATCCTTTGGGTATGGATTTGCGGCCTAACCTGCTCAAGCGTGACATCGCGCCGATGATCAGAAGGCGCCTGATGTCAGACTGTCCTGCCTTCGACATGCGCCCCAGACGGGGTTTGCCGCCTGATGAATGCTGTCGCGGCACGAGGCCCAACCAGGCCGCAAAGTCGCGGCCCCGGGCGAATGTCTCCAGTGGTGGAGCAAACGCCTCAATGGCGAGGGCGCTTAGAGGGCCAACCCCCGGCATCGTCTGAAGACGTTTGGCCGTTTCCGTCTCTGTGGACAACGCTTTGATCCGCTTTAACTTGGCCGCGATCCGTACCGTGGTCTCTTCGATCAGTTCCAAAAGGTCTCGACATTCCTGGCGGACCAGGTCCGGAAGATCACAATTTGGGTCCTCAAGGATCTCATACCCGCGGCTCACATTCCCGATGCCCTGCGGGATAGTGTGTCCGAACTCGTAGAGGATTGATCGTAGACTGTTTACCAGCTCGGTGCGCTGGTTCACCAAACGCTCCCGGTTCCGGAACAGGATCGCACGGGCCTGTTGTTCCTTGGTCTTGGGCGGAACAAACCTCATCTCCGGCCGCTGCGCGGCGATGACGATAGCTTCAGCATCCGCAGCATCATTCTTCTGGCGTTTCACAAATGGTTTCACATACTGCGGCGCGATCAGTTTCACCTCGTGACCCATCCCGGACAACACTCGCGCCCAGTAGCTGGCACTGCCGCAGGCCTCCATGACGATCACGGCAGGCGGTTGCGTAGAAAGAAACGCGCGAAACTGTGGCCGGGACAGCTTCTTGCGAAACTTCAACTGCCCAGTCATGCTGGCCGCGTGAAGCTGGAAAACGTTCTTTGCCAGGTCCACTCCGATCATTGTATCTTTCATTTGCCGTCCTTTCCTTCTTGTGGCTTTGAACACCACGACCTTGGCACATTGCGATGCCGTTTGGGGAGGACGGCAACCACCCCATCTCAATAACCGCACCGAGAACAGCCACTTGCCCTTCCGAAAGCGAGAGCGGGTGATGCAAGGCTTCCGATCGCCGGGTGGATTACAACGCTTCGTATCTATGCAGTCCGCAACCCGCAATTGTTTCTCTGTCCCAGCCCACCGCCGCTCTGCCCTCACCATCCGCTCGAAGCATTCGAGGCGTGGAAATCCGCGGCACATACCGCTTGATCAACGAACGGCATGCCAACTTGCAAACTCGGCGAGTTAACGTGACAACACCCCAGACCGGCATCATCAGCTACCTTTACTGGCATGTCGGCACCGTCACGATTCAGCGTCGTCGAGAAGGTACACGGTTCTACTTCGGGCGGCGCAGGATCGACGCCAACCGCCTCGTCAATTTGGGTGGCTTCACGGGAACATGCTGCGGTTGATCTTCGACAGATGCGCCAGCATCTCGGCCTCGGCCTTCTCGGGGTCACGGTCGCGTATCGCCGCGACGATGCGCACGTGCTCGGCCATGTGGAGCGCACGCATGTCGCTGGTCAATGTCTTGGATTTCAACCGTCCCCACTCGGCCCGGTTCCGAGCGGCGGTAATCATCGCATAGGCATTCTCGAACATGACATTGCGTGTGGTGCGGCCGAAGACGGTGTGCAGTTCGCAATCCCAATGCTCGAAAGCGGCCAGGTCTTGCGCCCGTTCGGACTGGGCCAGGCAGTTCTGCATCTCGAAAATATCGCTCGCCGTGGCCTTGCGGGTGACAAGGCTCATGGCTGGCGGCTCGACGATCAGGCGGAATTCCATGATCTCGGCGGGGCTGGCGTGCAGTGCTACATTGTCGAGGACACTCTGGAGCACATCGTCGCCAACCGGCCGGGGGGAATCAGCGACGAAAGTTCCGCTGCCAACGCGGCGAACGATCAGGCCGTCGGTCTCCATCGTTGCCAGCATCTTACGCACCGTGCTGCGGCTGGCCCCGAAGCGGTCGACCAGCTCAACCTCGGTCGGAAGCTTCGCGCCCGGTGCCATCGCGCCGCTTTGAATCATTTCCTCAAGCGCCTCGCGCATCTGCCGCGCAACCTCGCGAGCGCGCGAGCGAACGTTGGACGTCCGCGAGGTGGGGTCAATTTCGGCGTTCAGTCGTTTCGGTTCGGTGGGCATACTGTTCGGTATCTCGTGATTGGTCCCCTCGAAGCATCATCGCATGTCCGCGGCGAAAGCACCATTGCCGAACCTTTTCTCCGCGAAATGCCGCCAAAAAGACGATGCAATCAGTCACCAATGGATCAGGCGGGCGGTCTTAGTTCGACGCGGTTCTCCAGTGCTCCAATTCCATCGATGCTGCAGACGACCAGGTCGCCATCGCGCAGATAGCCCGAAGCGCGGACGATGTCGTCGCGGGGATATCGGCTGCCGCCCAAGTCCGGGTCAGCGGCCCAGGCCGTACCTCCGGGGGTTCCGGTGATGATGACGGTGCCGGGATGCAGCGTCATGCAGGACGAAAAATGACTTACCAGCGAGGCCACTGAATGGATCATCGACGCGGTCGAGCCGTTCTGTCGAACCTCTCCGTTCACTGTCGTGCGCAATGGCAGGTTGTTCGGATCGGCGATCTCGTCGGCGGTTACAATGCAGGGCCCCATTGGCGCTGACCGGTCGAAATTTTTGCTTTTCGCCAGTTCGTACCAAGCAAATCCGTTCGGCTCGATCCGGACCTGCCGATCGCGTGCTGTGAGGTCATTGACCACAGTATAGCCAAAAACATGGCGCATCGCCTCGGTTTCCGGGATGTTCCTGCCCGGCTTTCCGATGACGACGCCAAGTTCGACTTCGTAGTCGAGCTTCCGGGTGACGAGCGGGTCGAGGAAGATCGAGTCCCGTGGGCCTGCGACGACTGTGGGCGACTTCAGGAAAAACTCCGGTTCGCGACCTCGCAGGGGAGACTCGGCCTTTTCCTTATTGTGATCCGAGTAGTTACTTCCGCCGCAAAGGATGATCGGCGGGTCGATCGGCGAGAGCAGGCGTGCTTCGGCGTAGGGTGTGGACGCAAGGCCGCGCGACAGGGCGATCTTGAGTGAGGTGGCGAGCAAGGCGGGTAGGCTATCGTACGCAAGGAGTGCGGCCAGGTCTGGCGCCGAAACGATCATATCAGCAGGGAGATGCGGTTCTGCCGCTTGGATGTCGCGCAGGTCATAGACTGCACCTTCATAAAGAAGCCCGATACATGGGCCGTCCTTTGTGGCCATTCTGACGATCTTCATTGTCGTAACTCCATTGATTCCGGGCCCGAAACACACGCCGGGCTACGACAGCAATACTCCACTTTTGGTCTGCATAGTCAACGCACAAAAGTAATCAAATAAGGTGTAGTGTTCGATCAAATCATCGGCCTAGTTGATATTACCGCTTCCGAATGCATTATTTTTTCGTTATAAAACTGATACTTATATGTCTTTCGAAGTTGGCAGGCTAAAATGTCGCTGTCGAATGGACGTGCTGATACTACTATTATGTTCAAAGTTGTAGATAAATGATTGACTTTATGTTCGCCAATATGCCATGTGATCGCATGGGAGAAGGTGATTCGAGATCGGCCGTGAACAGGCAGATCCTTCGAGAAATCACCTCGACGAGATCTGGGAGGACTGCCAAATGTCGAAATACCCGCGACTTTTTTCGCCGTGGACGTTGCGAGAGACCGAAATCCGAAACCGCGTCGTGTTTCCGCCAACCTGCCCGACTTGGGTAGAGGGGGGTGTTTTGACTGACATGGCGACCAACTATTACGCCGAACGCGCCAAGGGCGGCGTTGGCCTGATCATCATCGGTGCTACACATGTGCACCCCGACTCGCTCGCCGCACCGCTTCTGACGCCGCAGCTTTTCAATGATGACAATATAGAACCCCTGTCGAAGATAGCCGATGCCGTCCATGCGCATGGCACGAAGCTGTCAATTCAACTCTGGCATTCGGGCGTGCGCGGCGTTCCTTTCCCCAAACAGAACCCCTCCGCCGATATCGACGCCTCGTGGTATACGCTTTCGCCAAGCCAGGTCCCGCTTGGCGAGGCTCCCGGCGGCTGGACACCGAAGGCGATGTCCGAAGACGAGATCATGGAACTGATCGAGGCCTTTGGCAGTGCCGCGCGCAGGGCGAAGCAGGCCGGACTTGACGGGGTCGAGTTCCACTTGAGCCACGGCTACCTGCCCTGGCAGTTCCTCTCGCCGCTTTACAATAAACGCACCGACCAATGGGGCGGTTCCTACGAGAATCGGATGCGTTTCGCGGTTGAATGCATGAAGTCGATCCGTTCGGCCATCGGCGACCAGATGTTCATGGGTTACCGGATCAACTCGACCTCGTTCTGGCCGGGCGATCTGGAGATCGAGGATGTCAAGAAAATCTGCGCCGACCTCGAGTCGCGAATCGACAACGACTATGTCAGCGTCTCGGCAGGGGTTCACCATTCCTTCATCCACACGCCGATGCATTTCGAAGGCGGATGGGAAAAAGCCTATGCCCGCGATATCCGCGAGGCGACGACCAAGCCGGTTCTGCTGGTCGGCCGGGTAACCACGCCTGATGTGGCCGAAAGCCTGCTGGAAGCCGGTGATGGCGACGCGATCTGCCTGGCGCGCCAGCTTTTTGCCGACCCTGAATGGGCGGTAAAGGCCGAGGAGGGCCGCGAAGACGACATCCGCCGCTGCGTCGCCGCCAACCTTTGCTGGCGGAACGCGTCGAGCGGACAGCGTGTGCAATGTGTCTACAACCCGACCGTCGGGCGCGAGGGAAAATGGGGCGCCGGGTCGGTGATTCGTGTTGCGGATCCGAAATCGATTCTCGTCGTCGGGGGTGGGCCCTCGGGGCTGGAATATGCCCGCATCGCCGCCGCGCGGGGCCATAAGGTTACCGTTCTGGAAGCCGAGGCCGAGACCGGCGGGCATATCCGCGTCCAGTCGAAGATGCCCGACCGGGGCGAGTTTTCCTCGGCCTGGACATGGCTTGACGGACAGGCGCGCAAGAACGGCGCCGAGGTGCGCACCGGCGTGTGCGTGACCGACGAAAACATCGATGCGCTGGTCGCCGAACTGAAGCCCGAGCACGTCGTGATCGCGACCGGATCGCGGAACTGCAACGACGGCTTTCAGGGCTGGACGGCCGCGCCGCTCGATGGCCACGCCACCGGCAATTGTATGGGCTGGGACGACATAATGACTGGAAAGGCCGAGGCGAAGGGTGAGGTTGTCATCATTGACGACATCTCGAATGCCTGGGCCCCGCTGACCGCCGTGAAGCTGCGGCAGGCGTCGACCGAAAAGGTGACGATCGTCACCCGCTGGCCGATGGTGGGTATGGAAACCATGAACGACGTCTATCACGATTGGATCATGCCGAAGGTGTTCGAGGCAGGCGTCAACCTGATGCCCAACCATTTCGTCCGCGAAATCCGGGGCGACACCATCGATGTCTTCAACGTCCAGTATGGCGAGCACAAGGCCTCGCTCAGGGCCGACACGATCATCATGGTGACCGGTCGCCAGTCGGTGAACGACCTGACCGATAAGTTCGCGGCGCGGGATCTTCCCGTCGAAACCATCGGTGATGCCACTGCGCCCAGGGGTACTTACGAAGCGGTCTTCGAAGGCCACCGCGCCGCCCGCCGCATCTGAACCCTCCCCACCTGTGGAAACCTGCAGCGCGCGCCCTTACGGGGCGCGCGACGGGAGACTGCACGACCGAAGAAGGAGCTGGCCTGTGAAACTTTTCGTACTGGTAACATTGAATGGCTTGACGCTGGCGGGGCTGTATTTTCTTGTCGCCTCGGGCTTCACGCTGATCTTCGGATTGTTGCGTACCCTCAATCTGGCGCATGGGGCGATCTTCCTGCTGGGCGGCTATATCGGGTTCTCGGTCGCCGAAGTGACGGGTTCTTGGACGCTGGCGCTTGTGGGCGGCAGCCTTGCCTCGGCGGCGGTGGGAACGGCAGTCTACCTGCTGCTTCTGGGCCGTCATGCCGGAGACGTTCTGCAGCAGGCGCTGCTATCGATCGGCGTGTCGATCGTGCTGGCCGACCAGATACTGGCAGTCTGGGGTGGGCAGACCTATCAGATAGACCCGCCTGAGGGAATCGACGTCCTTCTGCCTCTGCCTCTGGTGCGCGCCTATCCGTTCTTGCGGCTCTCGATGCTGCTGGCGGCGCTGATCGTCGGCGTGGCGCTGTGGCTTCTCCTTAACCGCACCCGCTTCGGGCTTCGGATCCGGGCAGGGGTCGAGGATCGCCAGATGCTCTCGGCCATGGGCGTAGATGTGCCACAGCTGTTCCTCGGCGTGGTGATCGTGGGTAGTGCGCTGGCCGGGGCGGCCGGTGTCGTCGCGGCGACGATCCTGTCTCTTTCGCCGGGCGAAGATGTGCATTTCCTTCTGGCCTCGCTGATCGTCGTCATCGTCGGCGGCATGGGCAGCGTCTCGGGTGCGGCGCTGGGGGCGGTGCTGGTGGCGTTGATCGAGCAATATGGCTCAGTCTATTTCCCGACCTACAGCGTGGTTCTGACGTTCCTGTTGATGGCCGTGATGCTGGCGCTACGCCCGCAGGGGCTGCGGAAGGTCGGAACATGAAGACGGCCCCGACGATCGCGGTTCTGCTTGCGCTCATCGCGTTGCCCGGCATGTCCAGCCCGTTCCTGCTGGGTCAGATCGCCACGCAGGCGCTGATCCTAGGTACGGTGGCGCAGAGCCTTGCCTTCCTTTTCCGCCACAGCGGTCAGCTTTCACTGGCACAGCTCAGCATCGCTGGAATTGCCGCCTACATGGTCGCCTTCCTCGGCCCGAATGGCGCCGACATCGGACCCGGTTGGCCGATTCTGCCGGCGGCCCTGGCCGCGTTCGCGATTGCCACGCTGTTCAGTCTTGTCGTTGCGGCGCTCGCGGTGCGGACCGATGGCATTTATTGTCTGATGGTGACGCTGTCCTTGGCGGTGGCCGTTTTCCTTCTGGCGCGGCAGAATTACACCGTCTTTGGTGGCTTCGGCGGCATCGCCGGGGTGCCCCGTCCGCAATTCGGTGCCCATGGTTTCGAGGGACCCGTCGCTTTCTATTACCTGTCGCTCAGCGTGGCGGCGCTTGCCGCGGGCCTGGGCTGGGCTGTCTCGGGCTCACCGCTTGGCCTTGCCATGCGCGCGGTGGGCGAGGCTCCGGCGCGGGTGGCGGCTTGGGGCCACAACCCGCTGACCCTGCGCCTCGTCGCCTTCGTTCTTGCCGGCATGATCGCGGCGGCCGGCGGCCTGCTGTTGGTCTGGTCCGAGAAGGGAATATCTCCCGGTCGGATCGACGTCACCCGGATCATCGACATCCTCATCATTGCGGTGATTGGTGGGATCCGGACGCCCTTTGGCGCTTATATCGGGGCCGTCCTGTTCCTGCTCGTCAAGACCTTCGCAATCGACTTGTTCCAAACCGACCGCTTCAACACGGTGATCGGCCTGACCTTCATCGCGATCCTGCTGGTGTCCCGTGACGGAATCGGCGCTGCGATCAAGAAGCCGTTGAGCCGTGCAAAGGCACGCATTGGACGGAAGCCAATCCAAACGACCAATCACAAAGAAAGAGGAGATTGACCATGACCAAAAGGTTAACGACAGCAGCGCTCGCGTTCTTGGCTATGGCCGGACACGCAAGCGCCGAAGATATCAAGATCGGCGTCGTCGCAACGTTGGAAGGCGCGTTCACCGCCTTGGGCGAGGACGGCGTGCGTGGCGTGCAGATGGCGGTCGCCGAGTTCGGTGACACGCTAGGCGAGAAGATCATCCTGACCACAGCATCCTCAGACGCGACCCCGGCATCCGCCGTCGCGGCAACCAGAAAGCTGGTCGAAAATGACGGTCTACGCTTCGTCGTGGGCCCGCTGTCTGGCGACGAGGGCCGGGCGGTCAAGGACTATGCCAAGAGCCAGCCGGGCACGACCTTTGTCAATGGCACCTCGGCCGCACAGGACACGACCTTGCGCGAGCCCGCGCCGAACTTCTTTCGCTTTTCGACGGATGGCGCGCAATGGATGGCGGGTCTTGGCACCTACAGCCACGACACCAAGGGTTACAAATCCGTGGCGGTCGTGGCCGAGGATTACTCGTTCCCCTACACTCAGGTCTTCGGCTTCATGCATGAGTTCTGCGCGGCCGGCGGTCATGTGCCCGAGAAGTTCTGGGTGCCGATCGGGCAGAAAGACTACTCGTCAGTCGTCGCCTCGATCCCGGATAGTATCGACGGCATTTTCGTGGGCCTGAGTGGTGCGGATGCGGTTAACTTCCTGACGCAATATGCACAGGCCGGCGGCGACAAGCCGATCATCGCCAGCACCTTTACCGCGGACCAGACCATTCTGTCTTCGAAAGGCCGGTTCAAGGATTACCTGATCGGCACGCCGTCAGCCGGACCGACCGCCGACAGCTGGGACGGGCCCGAGTGGCAGGCATTCGTCGCGGCTTACCAGAAGCAGTTCCCCGACGGCTTCCCCGGCCCCTCGCTTGCGGCCTACACCTATTATGTGAACACCAAGGCGCTTCTTCTTGCGCTGAAAGAGGCAGGCGGAGACCTTGGCCAGGATCATGAAAGGCTGAACGCCATTCTGTCCAAGATCAGCTTCACCAGCCCGATGGGCGGCACGATCCGGCTGGACGATAAACGCCAGGCGATCTCGGACAACTTCGTGACTGAGGTGGCAGAGGACGCGGACGGTCACCTTTACAACAAGGTGGTCGCGCAGGCCGAGCAGATCGACCAGACGCTTGGCATGTCGCGCGATGCGTTCCTGGCATTGGGCCCGGTCAGTCGGGACAATCCGTCGTGTCCGTGATGGAACCAACGGGCCACATCCTGCAGATCCGCGGCGCAGTCCGAACCTACGGCGCGCTGCGGGCGGTCGACGGCTTCAACCTTGCGATTGCGCCAGGTGAACGGCACGGCCTGATCGGGGCGAATGGCGCGGGGAAATCCACGCTCTTCGCTCTCGTCGCGGGGACGGTGCAGCCGACCGAGGGCCGGATCGTTCTGGACGGACGCGACGTGACCGAACAGCCGCCGCACCAGCGCATTCGGGCCGGGATGCGGCGGACCTTCCAGACCTCGCAGATCGTGCCCGACCTCACGTTGGTCGAGAACGTCAGCTTGGCCATCTTGGGACTGTCGAACGGGCGCCTGTCGCCCCTTCGAGGACGGGCGCGCAAGGTGCGTGACGAGGCGCGAAGGGTGCTCGACTTCGTCGGTCTCGGCGGGCGGGGGGATGAACTGGCGATGCGGTTGTCGCATGGCGAGCGGCGGCAATTGGAGCTGGCCGGTGCCTTCGTCGGCGAACCAAAGGTAATCCTTCTCGACGAGCCGGCCGCCGGACTGTCGGCGCGCGAGCGCGACCTGCTTTTTCGACGACTCTCGGACCTTGGACGGGAGGCGGCATTGGTGATGATCGAGCACGACATGACTTTTGCGCTGGGACTGACCGACAGGCTGAGCGTGATGCACGCCGGACGCCTGATTGCCACCGGCCGACCGGACGATATAGCAAAGGATGAACGTGTTCATGACATCTACCTCGGAAGCTACGAAACCAGCCGCCGCGCGCCTGTCGGTGCGTGATCTGACAGTGGAACTGGCGGGTAGCCGTGTTCTCGACGGCGTGACATTCGACGTCGGTCAAGCACCGCTGGCGATCCTGGGCCGGAACGGTATGGGGAAGACTACGCTTTGTAATGCCATTACCGGCCTCGCGCCGATCTCGGGCGGCGAGATAAGCTTTGGCGGCCCTCTTCATCCATCGCCTCATGTCATCGCCCGACGCGGCATCGGCTATGTTCCGCAGGGGAGACGATTGTTCCCATCGCTCACGGTAGAAGAAACGCTCGTTGCATGCGGGCCACGGACCGTTGGGGCATTCCCTCTTGAGCGTCTCTGGTCGATGTTCCCTCGTCTTTACGAGCGTCGCGCCACGGCCTCGGGCCTGCTTTCCGGTGGAGAGCAGCAGATGCTGGCGATCGCGCGTGCCCTGCGTGGCGGGCCATCGTTCCTCGTGATGGACGAGCCGACAGAAGGTCTTGCTCCCGCCTACATCGAAGGTTTGATCGCCACGATCCATGACCTCGTGTGCGAGGGCATCGGGTTACTGCTGGTCGAGCAGAACCTCTCTGTCGCTGCCCGTCTTGCTGACGAGGCGATAATTCTTGTCAATGGCCGCTCGGTCGCCCGCCTTTCCACAAAATCGGCAATGGAAGACGCAGACGTTCAAAAGACCTATCTAGGCGTCGCAGGCTGATCGGCCGTGACGAATACGACCGCAATCTTGCGGCTCTTCAATTGGTCATACGGAAGCGTTGACCTGCTCGCCTGAGGCGTCTTCGATTTGAGGTTAGGCTCTGGACCCATTGATTTGGTTGCGGTCTCCGCGCGATCTTGATTCATATGTGGACGCCGCCTTTGGCAAGGGCTGATTTTGTCGTGCTGCGGAGATCGGTTGCTTTCATATGTCCGGCCTGTTTGTGCGGCTTTCATTTGCCGCTGGCCCTGATGGAAATCCGCCGGCGAGGTCCCTGATCAAGCTGGCGCGCTTTTAAGGCGCGTTGAATCAGACGGGTTTGCTTCGCCTTTGGCTCGATCGCTACACATCATCGACTGCCTTTGCCAATTCGGTTCGGGTCGCTTGCCGTCAGGAAGGCAACCCGTAGGGTCTGTAGGTTTCTCCGCGTGTGAGGCCGCCCAGGCGATGCGGGCAAGCTTGTTGGCAAGAGCGACAGAGACCAAGCGGAACGGTTTCTTCTCCAGCAAGCCGTTCACCCAATCCGTCATTGGTGTCGGGTTTCGCCTGGCATGACGCATGACAGCGGTGGCTCCGACGACCAGCAAGCGCCGCAGGTATCGGTCACCCTGTTTCGAGATGCCGCCGAGCCGGGTCTTTCCGCCGGTTGATTGCTGCTGCGGCGTCAGCCCGAGCCAGGCGGCGAACTGCCTGCCGGAGCGGAACTGGTCGGGGTCGGTCACGGTGGCTGCAATGGCAGTCGCGGTGATCACACCGATGCCTGGAATGGCCGCGAGCCTGCGGCTTGCTTCGTTCTCGGCGTGCCAGGCCTTCAGCTCCTGGTTCAGCGCACCGACTTCTTCGGTCAATTCAGCAATCCGGCGGATCAGGATATCAAGCGCTCGATGAGCATATCCCGGGAGAGCTTCATTGGCGAAGGCCTTGTCGGCCAGCTTCACCAGATTGGCGATGCCCGGGTTCGCGACCTCGCCGAATTCGGCCAAGTGCGCGCGAAGGGCGTTCGCGGCCATGGTCCGCTGGCGGACGAGCAGCGACCGGGTCCGGTGCGCCATCAGGATGCTTTGCTGTTCGACGGTCTTTATGGGACTGATGCCGATCTACCAGAAGCCCAATACCAGCAGGCCGGCGAAAGGCCACAAGACCTACCCCTACCTGCTGAAAGGGTTGCGTGTGGATCGCCCGAACCAGGTCTGGTGCTCGGACATCACCTACCTGCCAATGCGGCGCGGCTTCCTCGACCTGGTGGCGATTATGGATTGGCACACCCGCAAGGTTCTGGCCTGGCGCATCTCGAACACGCTGGAGGCCGACTTCTGCGTCGAAGCGCTGAACGAGGCCATTCACAAGTTCGGCCCGCCCGAGATCATGAATACCGATCAAGGCAGCCAGTTCACGTCTTTTGCCTGGACGGACCGCTTGCGCCGGACCGGCGTGCGCATCTCAATGGATGGGAAAGGCCGCTTCCTCGACAACATCTTCATCGAGCGGCTGTGGCGGACCCTGAAATATGAATGCGTTTACCTGCATGCCTGGGAAACCGGATCGGAAGCCAGGGCCGGCAGCCGCAAATGGATGACCTTCTACAACCACCAACGCCCGCACTCGGCCCTTGGCGGCAGACCACCAGCCGTGGTCTATTGGCTGAGAAAAGACGAAACCCAACCCGATCAGCAGGTGCAAAGAGTAGCTTAATTTACGCCAGAAACTGTCCAAACGATGGGGAGTATGTATGAACTGCCTTCCCCTGCAAGTGATTTGTCGATGCGCCGCTGACCCTGCTTCTATGTATTCGGTCTTTCTTCCGGGCCATTCGATTTGCCCCTGACCAAGATGGGAAGTCGCGCGTCCTGTGTCTCGTTAGCTCATCGGCACTCAAGGGCCATGCCCCCCGTCAGACTTGCAAGACGCCGATTGGTCGTTGGTCCATCTCCTCCTCGCTCGCAGATTCCTTCGTTCGGTTGCGCGTTTGCTCGACTACAGGCCGCTCATGGCATTCGGTCGATATCTCTCACCCTTCGTCAGAACAGCCCAGGCGATACGTGCCATCTTGTTGGCCATGGCGACCGCCGCGACGTTTACATGCGCTCGCTCCTTCAGAGCGTCTGCCCAAGCCGTTATTGGCGACGTCCTGTCACGCACGAGATGCAGCACCGTTCGAGCTCCGTGGATGAAGAGCTTACGCAAATATCGATTGCCGTGTTTCGAGATGCCGATCAGTTTGGCCTTGCCACCTGTCGTGACCTGCCGTGGCACCAGACCAAGCCATGCGGCAAGATCACGCCCCTTTCCAAAGCTGCTGCCTGTGCCGACGGCAGCCACAAGCGCCGTCGCAATCGTGGGACCGATGCCGGGGATCTCCATCAGCCTCTGCATATCAGCATCCGTCCTGGCCAGCGCCTTGATCTCGGCATCGATGGCTGCGACCCGATCATTGATCACTTTCAGTTCGGACGCCATGTCAGTTACGAGCAGGAGCATTCGGGGTGAAAGATCAGCAGCACCCTCTGCGGCTAATCTGGCCAGTTCCTTTTGGAAGACATGGCGCCCTGTTCCTACTCGAATGCCGCGCTCCATCAGGAAACCGCGGCCTTGGTTGATCAAGCGCGTCCTCTCTGAAACCAAACGCTCCCGCGCACGGTGCAGGGCCTGGAGATCAAGCTGCTCTTCGGACTTGATTGCAACGAAGGACATCGTCGGACGGGTCGCGGCTTCGGCAATGGCCTCCGCATCACGGTCGTCGTTCTTGTGAACCTTCACATAGGGCCGGACATAGAGCGGCGACATCAACCGAGGTTCATGTCCCTTCTCAAGACAATAGCGCCCGATGTGATGCGCCCCGCCGCAGGCTTCCATCGCAACCACGCAGGGCGGAAGCGTATCAAGAAAGTCCAGCAGCCGATGCCGCTGGAGGCGTTTGCGAAACACGACCGCGCCAGCTTCATCCAGCCCGGCCAGACTGCAAACGGTCTTACCCAAATCTATTCCCAAAACCTTGATGTCCATCAGATGCTCCTCTCTCCACCTATACCCGCCACAGTAGCAGCGGTTTGGCGGGAAGGCAGTTCATCCCATTAGCTCACACTTCCTAGCGTTTAGCCTTTCACATTGTCAGACAGCTTCCTCCTAAACATCCGTCCCGGTGAGCTTCCGTATTCGGCGCGGAACGCCGTTATGAAGGATGACACGTCTCTGTAGCCGACATCGAACGCAACTACCGTGACGGTGGCTCCGGCCCCCAGTTGCGCCAGTGCAGTCTGGAGGCGCAACTGACGACGCCAGGCGCCGAAGGAAATCCCAAGCCTGGTCAGGAAATATCGTGTGGCCGTCCGTTCGCTCAGGCCTGCGCGGGGTGCTAGGGCCGACAGTGATTCCTGGCTTGCCGGGTCGTTCAACAGAATGTCAGTCAACCGTTTTAAAGGCCCGTCCGACGCAAGCGGCAGGCCACATCCCGGAGTTGGCAACATCGCTAACCGATCGAAGAGCACTGCAACCAGCCGCTCGGCGTCCGGCGTGTTCCAGTTCGCGCCAAGGTCAGCTACTTCGGGCAACAAGGCGTGCGTCAGCGCATCGACAGCAACGATCCCCTGCGCAGGAACATCGAAACGGTCAGGTTCGATGTAGCAGGTCGTCAGCGTGAAAGGCATGGAAGATGCGATCCGATGGTCCACGCCGGGTGCAATCCAGACGCCCCGTTGCGGGGGAATGACCCAACGGCGATCCCGCGTGGCGACGGTGAGCGTGCCGTCGTTCACATGGATGAGCTGTGCGCGGCGATGCCTGTGAAACGGCACATGGATGTGCGCGTACCGCTCCTTCAATGCAAAAAGCGGCATCGGTGTTTGGTCTGGGTCGATCCGCGTTTTCATGGTCCGTCAGCTTTTGGCATGGAATCAGTATTCTTTGTCACATAATGGAAAGTCCGCCAAGGCACTCGTTGCTAGATAGCCATCATCACCATCGAAACAGGAGACATGTGATGAAGATAACAATTCTGGGGCGCGGCAACATGGGCGCACCGCTTGCGGAACTGAGCCGCAAAGCAGGGCATGAAGTGACTGTCGTCGGTCAGGACGGCAATGCTGCGACCGCAATCAAGGACGCCGATCTGGTCGTGCTCGCCCTGCACTTTGAGCCGGCAAAAGCACTGCTGTCGAATACGGGCGTTTGTGACGCGCTTGACGGCAAGCTGCTCATCGACGTGACCAACCCGCTGGCACCCGACTACATGAGCCTCACAGTCGGGCACGAGAGTTCCGCGGGCGAGACGCTGGCGGCGCTTGTCCCCGGCACAAGGGTCGTCAAGGCGTTCAACACCGTTTTTGCCGACCTACTGAAGAACCAGGCGAGCGGTAAGGACGCCCCGGTTCCGGTTTATGTCGCCGGGGACGATGCCGATGCACGCGCGCAGGTCGTCGCTTTTGTCGAGGATGTGGGCATGGTGGCCATCGAAAGCGGGCCTCTGGGCAACGCCCGATATCTCGAACCGATGGCAGAGATGATGATCCAGCTCGGCTATGGGCTGGGCCATGGCGCGGACATCGGTTTCGCACTGGTGAAGGCCGCCTGATCGAACTGGGTGACAGGGAAGGACAGAACGATCCCTGTTACCCCCTGCCGGGATCGGCGGTTTCGAGCGCCCGATGAGACCATCATGGCATACGAGATGCCGTTGGGGTGGGTGCATCCACCGCATCAGTTCATACCTGCCCAATTACCTCAAAAAAGAGCCAGAGAAAGGGAAGCCCGGATGCCGGGCTTGAAAGGATAGAGAGAGCCTCTTCCGGGTCCGGCGTGACAAGGACCCTGACCATGGCCAAGACCACAACCCGCCCGAAACCCGCCTCCGCGAAGAAGACCGAAGCCGCCGGAACGGCAACGCCTGACGGCGCTGCCGACATCCGCCTGATCCCGCTCGACCAACTGGAACCAAGCCCGCTCAACGTCCGCAAGGTGGCCGCCAGCACCAGTGACGACGCCGAGCTTCTCGCCAGTATTCGAGAGATCGGCCTCAAGCAGAACCTAGTAGTTCATGCGCTGTCTGAGACACATTTTGCTGTCGACGCGGGTGGCCGTCGCCTCAAGGCGTTGAAGCAGCTAGCCGAAGACGACGTCATTCCTGCCGATTATCCTGTTCCCTGTCTCGTCGAGGCCGAGCGCAATGCTATCCTCACCTCCGCGACAGAAAACCTCCAGCGCGCTGCGATGCATCCGGCCGATCAGTTCGAGGCTTTTGAGGCGATGATCGCCGAGGGGCGAAGCGAGGATGAAATTTCACTGAAGTTCGGCGTCTCCGTCGACCTGGTACGCCGTCGTCTCAAACTCGCTCGTGTTGCGCCCGAGATCATTGAGCATTTTCGTGCCGGTAATCTGACCCTCGAATGCGTGATGGCTTTCACGCTGACCGACGACCATGATCGGCAACTGGCGGTCTGGAACGCGGTGAAGGGCGGCTACCATATCCATCCGCAGAGCATCAAACGCCAGCTGACCGAGACGGCCCATTCGGCGAATTCCGCCCTCGGGCGCTTTGTCGGCATCGAAGCCTATGAGGCGGCGGGCGGTGTATTGCTGCGCGATCTCTTCGACGATCGTGCCAGCGCTCATATGGAAAACCCTGAGCTCCTGGAGCGCCTCGCCATCGAGAAGCTGCAGGCTGCGGCCAAACCTCTCGAAGGGACGTGGAAATGGGTCGAGGTGCATCTCTCGGTGGACTACGGCGCGTTTCGCAGTTTTGGGCGCGCCTATCCGCAGGACATCGAACCCGATCCGGACCTGCTTGCCGAAGAAGAGCGACTCATCGCACGCGAAGAAGAACTGGCGGCGCAGAATGACGGTGAGGACTGGACTGACGCGGAGACGGAAGAATATTACGCCATCGAGCCGCGCCTCCGCGAGATCGAAGCCTTGCAGCGGGAACGCCAGCCCTATGCCGACGAGGATCGTGCAATTGCTGGCGTTGTACTGACCATCGGTCATGACGGGGCGTTGCGCGTCGAGAAGGGCCTCGTGCGTCCCGAGGATATTCCAGCCGCGCCCGAGCCCGACGAGACCACCGCTGATGCGGATGGCGCTCCTTCCCCTGCCCGCCCCCACGTGACGCCGCCGACTTCCTCGACGCCGGTTCCGGCCTCCGATCCCGCCGCGACTTTGCGCAAGGCGGACGGCATTTCGGCGAGTTTGGCCGACGATCTCCGGGCCACGCGCCAGCACATCCTGCGGGCGCATCTGGCGGCGGATTTTGAGGTGGCGTTTGATGCGATGCTCTACGCGCTCTGCGAACAGGCACTGGGACGGTCCTACAACACCGAGGCCCTCGACATCTCGATCCGACCCTTCCAGGCGCAAAACCGTGAAGTGTTGCATGCGGATACCGTCGCCCAGAAGATGCTCGAGGTACTGGAACAGGACCTCGCCACCGACTGGATGACCCTTGAGAAACCCGAAGACATTCGGGCGATGTCGGCGCTGTCCATCGCGGACAAAAAGGCGCTCTTCGCCTGGGCGACGGGTCTGGCGGTCAAGCCGCAGCTCTCCTCCGACAATCGCCCCTCGCCGATCATCGAGGAAATCGGCGCGCGGCTCGATGTCGATGTGGCGGCCTGCTGGCGCCCGACCGCCCAAAACTACTGGGGCCGGGTCAATAAGGGCCACGCGGTTGCCACGTCGCGCAAGCTGATCGGTGACCATTATGCCGAAGATCGCAATCGCGAGCGCAAGGGCGATATTGCGGCGGCGATGGAGCGGGCTTTCGCGGAAATAGCCGGCGAGACGGAAGGTTTCGACGCGGCGACTGTTACGAAGACGACGCGCTGGCTGCCTGACGGGATGGTGTTTGCCGGTGCGACGGAGGCCGGTCCCGACATGGGTAGCGATGCGCCGGAGGCCGAGGATGGCGACGTGCATGCCGCGGAAACTTCGACCGATGACGAGAATGATGAACCGTCGTCCTTGCCCGCCTTCCTCAGCGAGGATGCGGCCTGACGCGGCGAAGACGATTCAGTCACGAACCAAGCCCTGGGCCGTCCTCTCATTGAGGGCGGCCCTTTCCCGCTGACGGGTTCCACGCAGCCGATATCGGATCGGCGGGCCCGTCCCGGAGATATCCCATGTCCACCACACTCGATCTCGATCCCGTCAAGGAAGCCGCACTGATCGCTGCGCAGAATGACGCGTTTCGACGTTCCATCCTTGGCACCACCCCGGTTGCCGATGCTCCGCAGGGCCAGTTTGTGATGACACGTGGCGTCGCGGCGCTTGGGCCCGACGCTCAGCTGGAACTCACCCGCCGTGTTGCCGCCTTCGACGGGTTCAATGCCGACAGTGATCCGCAGGGATGGCACGAGATGGGCGTCATCGAATTCAATGGCACGACGATCTGGTTCAAACTCGACTTGTACGACGTCGACTACACGTACGGCTCGCCCGAGCCCTCCGACCCCGATCAGACGCGCCGCGTACTGACCCTGCTTCTGCCGTCGGAATACTGACGCCTCATCCCCAATAACCGCCCCGGTCCGCCCTTGCACAAAGGGCGGTCCTTTCGCGCTGGCGGGTTTCAAGGGGCGCGATGATCGCGCCTTGCCTGCCGCAGGAGACCAGAGATGGCCAAGACACTCGAGTATCAGATCACCCTCTATCCCGCGCATCGTGATGGCGCCTTCGTCGTCACCCAGTTCCAGATGCTGGGAAGCTACCCCGAAAAGCGCATCCAGGCCGCGGGCATGGACGACCTGATCGACAAGGTGACGCAGTTTGCAATGGAGCATGGCGAGAGCTGCAGCGCTTCGGTGCGTTGTCTCGCCCCGCGCAAACCGCCGGGGTTCAAGCGCGCGACCGAGAACCTCTATTTCAACTTGGTTGATCGCACGGCTGAGAAACACAGCGACGCAGCAGCTTGAAGCCCGCCAAAAACTTCCGGGGCGGCCTCGCGCAGCGGTCGCCCTCCCCTTCCCACAATTCCAAAGGACCAAAGACATGACACAAGCGAATGATTTCTTCGCGCAGATGCTCGACTCCCAGAGGCGCGCTTCCGAACAGCGGGTCGAAACCCGCGCGGCACTTCTCACCGAGCTGCGCGCCCTCGGCGTAACCAGCATCGAGCTGCAATATGAAGGCTACGGCGATTCCGGCAATGTCGAGGAGGTCGTCGTGACCCCTGACACGGTCACCCTGACGGACGAGTTGCGGCGCCGGGTTGAAGACTTCGGCTGGGACTTCGCCTATGCGCTGAGTCCCGGTTTCGAGAACAACGAGGGCGGCTATGGCGCTCTGACCTGGGCGCTCGAGGCGGACAGGATCGATGTCAGCCACTCGAACCGGTATATCGAGACCGACACCACCGAACACGAGGGGCTCTGACATGGCACATCCCCTCCATCACGCGGAAAGCTCGGCCCGAAAATTCGGCGGAGTTCCAGATGATTACCAACATGTGCATGACTGGTTTGATTCATCCAAAGAGCACCTAAGTCTCTTTGTTCACAGAGCCCAAAAACATCATACCTTATCCTGACTCTATGGAAGCGTCTTATTCCTGTGCATGGTGCGGGTTATGCGGAACCTTAGGATTGAGAGATGAGCCAGCCCCGGCCCGCTCTCCATCAAAAGGGCCGTAGGGACGGGGCTGGCGGCGCTTCGGTTTTAGCGCGACTGGAGTCGCGGGCGTCGTTTTCTGGACGCGAACGCCTTTGGAGGATGGATGACGCAGCTTTATTTCACCGACGGATCGGCGCTGCGCGCGCCCGTTTCGGTCGAAGGCGTTCCGGCCGATCTTTCCGTGTCCCTGACGGAGGCCGCTGGCAAGATCGACCTGATGGATGGCATGCCCTTCTTACTGGATCGGGACGGAAGCTACTTGCATGACGTGAACCGGTTCTTTCGCGCCTGTCCGACCATGGGGGTGCGTTCGCGGCACAGTTTGCGCGCCTACGCCCATGACATCTTCGTCTGGATGCGGTTTCTGGAAGAACGGCGTGGTGGAAAGCAGCTTTGGCGTGCCGATTACAACGATGTCATCGCGTTTCACCATGCACGGCGTTTGTCGGATGCACCGTTCCGGATTTCGGCATCCAGTTGGAACAGGGCGATCGCGGCGCTCGACAAACTGTATCGGTGGGCGCTTGAAGAGGGACTGATCGCATCCTCGCCGTTTCGATATGACCTGTCCTTTCGCCATGGTCATGGGCGAGGAACGCCGAAGGTGGTTGAGGGGAACAGGGCGCGGGAACGTGCCGCGCGCCCGCATGACATGCAATTCGTCGATCTCGGGCGCTACCTCGTATTCCGGGATATCGGCCTGAGGGGTAAATTGCCGGACGGGTCCGAGGACCCAGCCTGGCGCTGCCGCAATGGCGAGCGGAATGCCGTTTTCGCGGAACTGCTCGTCACGACAGGCATGCGCCTCGGCGAGGCCGGTAGCCTGATCATAGACGAACTGCCCCGGCTGATCTCCGACAGCCCACGGATACTTCCTTTCGATCTGCCGGCCGTGATCACCAAGGGCGAACGCCCGCGACGCATCCGGTTGCCGCGCCGGGTGCTCAAGCAGATCGGGGATTACGTCGATATCGAGCGCCGGATTGCCGCCGCCAAGGCGCCGCCTCGTCCGGCCGTCCCCTTTGTATTGTCACCCGATGGCCGCAACGCCATTGATGACAGTGGTCGGCGCATCGCGCTGACCAGGCTCCTTGCGCAAGACCGCCAACGGCTGCTGCGATCGCCTGATGGGATGCCTGAACACGCATCGCTCTGGCTCACGGAACGCGGCCAGCCCGTGTCGTCGGGTACTTGGGAGGTAGCGTTTCGTAGGGCAAGCCAGCGGTGCCAGGCCTTCGGCCTCAATATCATCGTCACACCGCACATGTTGCGGCACACCTTTGCGGTCAACATGTTGTCGATGCTGATCCGCGAACAGGTGGGCAGGATCTTCAACCCGACCGATGCGCACGGTGCTGCCTATCGGCAGATGCTTGGCGATCCGCTCCGCCATCTCCAGCACCTCCTCGGCCACGCGAACATCGCTAGCACCTACATCTATCTCGACAGCCTTGCCGAGGCGCAGGAACTCGTCGATGCGGCGGCGGATCGCTGGACCGACGAACTCATGGCGGAGGATCGATGACCGGCAGAGCCCGCGTCTCACAGCCCCGCCCAGGGCGACGCGCGAGTTTTCCTGACAATCTTTCCGATCCCGGTCCCGCGGCCGCCATTGCCATCACCGCCCGCCGTTTCGAGATTGCCTTGGCCGGACAGACTGCGACGATGGACCTGACGCGTTTGCCGGGTCGCAATTCGCTTGCACGGGCCTTCACGCTGGCACTCTGGCAGGCATGTCAGGTCGGTGGCCCTGCCGGCACCGTCCGCACCGCCATGTCATTGGCCGAAGCCATCCATCGGTTCTGGCGCTATCTCGATGCGACAGACTCATCCGTACAGGCGCTTGCCGAGATTGATGTTGCTACCATCGAAGGCTTCGACGCCTGGATGGATGAGCGCGGGCAGCATCCCAACCATCGCCGCCACCAGATGGGAGATGTAGTGATGCTGCTGCGGTTGGCGGATGCGGGCGAACCAGGCCGCCTTTCCGAAGAGGCTTCCCGCCGATTATTCTATGTCAGTACGCGCCCGGGTGTTCCACCGCGCCCGCGCGATGCCTACAGCGACAGTGTCCGGGTGGCCTTGAAGGTGGCCGCACGTGCCGATGTTGCAGCGATCATGCAGCGATTCCGTCCGGCGCTTGAACAGGAGTGCGAGACACGCATCGACCGGCTGGAGATGGACGCCTTCGCGGAGATCGACCGTGTCGGTTTCATTACCGTCAAGAACGACCTTTTTCGTCAACTCTACGGGGCACGGAACTATGCAGGGATTTCGAATGAGGGGCTGAGCGACAGGATGCATGGCACGCGGCATCTGCTTCTTGGCGATCTGATTGCCCTTTTTGTTTTGCTGTCGCTGGAGACCGGTCTCGAGATCGAAGCGATCAAGACCCTGCGTGCCGACTGCCTCAAGAACCCGTCCAGCGGATATGTCGAGATCGAGTATTGCAAGCGCCGCGCCCGTCATGCCGAGTGGAAGCGGCTGCGGGTTCGGGACGGAGGGTCAGGCACCCCGGGCGGCCTCCTGCGCCTCGCAATTCAGTGGACCGCAACGGCGCGCGGTCATCTCAAGAGCGAGCAGCTTTTCACGTTTTACTGCCGCGGGCGCCTGACCGATGTCGTTCTGCCGATGCAATCCGCTAGAAAGGTCTGGGTCAAACATCACGGGTTGCAGGATGATTACGGGAAGCCGTTGAAGCTCTGCCTCTCGCGTTTGCGCAAGACCCACAAGGCTGCGTGGTATCGCAAGACCGGCGGTCAGCTGCGCCGGTTTGCGGTTGGACATACCGTCGAGGTTGCTGCGAACCACTATGGGGACATTCCCGCCTTGCGGCCGATACACGAAGCTACCATCGCCGAGGCGCTGATGGACGCTGTCGAAGATGCGTTGCAGCCTACCGTGTTGACCCCGGAGGCCGAGGTCGAAGTCTTGGCAGCTCCGTCTTCGGCTCAGCCCGGTTTTCCGGAGGGCTTGGCGACCGATGTTCCGGCATTGCTGGCAGGCGAACAGGATGTATGGCTGGCAAGCTGTTCCGGCTTCTACAGCAGCCCGTTCGCCACGTCGGGAGAGGCCTGCCCGGTGCCGTTCTGGGGCTGCCTCGAATGCCGCAACGGCGTCATCACCACTCGCAAGCTTCCCGCGCTGATGGCGTTTCTGGATTTCGTGGTGGACCAGCGCAAGGTTTTGTCCGAAGCAGATTGGCAGGCGAAGTTCGGCGGGTCCACCACAGGATCTCTGCGCAGATATTGCCGCAATTCTCTGAGCCCGATTTAGCCGCCGCGCGTGCCCTCACGGCCAGTCAATCGGCACAGATCTACCTTCCCCCGGAGGCGGGTCTCGCATGAGAGCAAATCCAGACTGCACGACCGCAAGGCCATCGCTGCCATCGGCAATCCATCCCGACGACACCGACATCCTCGCAGGCAGACCGCTCAGACCGGGATCGGAGCGGTCGATGCTGTCCCGCTTCGGCGACGATGTCTGGGATCTCAGTCCAGCGATGTTTCGCGCCAACGCGCGTCCGGCAGCGTTTCGCGTGGACTTCGCGCCATCGAAGACCCGCGCTTCGACGGCTCGCCAAGGAGTATATGCTTGCCCGCCTTCAGGCGCCTCTGCGCAGCTACCGGGCCCTTGCGGCCCCTCGACCGCCAAGGGCACATTGCTGTTCCTGCGCCATTTCGGAGAGTTCCTGCACGATCGTATCGGTTCCGTCGAACTGGCGCGCGTCGACCAGCAAGTGCTGGACGCGTATCTGGCGCATCTGGGGCAGACGGCGCACGTTCATCGCAACAGATCCGCCTCTATGTCGATGTCCCCATCGACCTCCATCATTTTGGCCCATGGGTGACCGGGGGCGGCATTCCCTTCCTGCCCTGGGGTGGGCGCACGGCAAGCAATGTCAGCGGTCGGAGCCGGACGAGCTCGGAGAACACCACGCCGCGCATCCCCGAACCGGTCATCGGCGCACTGCTCCACTGGTCGATGCGATACGTCGATGTCTTCGCTCCGATATCCTCGCGGCGGCGAAGAGCTGGATCGCCTTAAAGCCCGCGCTGCCCAGATTATTGCCGAGGATGCGCGCCAGACCCGCCACGAACGGTTTCGCTACCGTCTTCGCACCTGGCTCGAGGCC
>NZ_LDPY01000006.1 GCF_001038505.1 Puniceibacterium sp. IMCC21224 | reverse complement strand
ACACGCTGCGCCACAGCTTCGCGACCCACCTGCTGGCAGCCAATATCGACGTGCGGGTCATCCAGGTACTGCTCGGCCACGCAAAGTTGAGCACCGCCGCGCGGTACCCTCGGCTGAACCGGATTGGAGTTTTCTCCATAGCACGCGCCCAGACCCCAGGGCTTCCTCCTAGTCATGTTTCCCAACGCGGGCCACAGTCGCAACAAGAGGAAAAGCCGCGCTCGGGCCCGCATCGAAAAACCTTAAACAAAGCCGGAGTTGGTATTGTCTGGACGAACGTCCGCTTACGTGGGGCGTGCGCAACGCACAACGGTCAGCCTTTGGCGGATGCGGCGTCGAAATTTTTGGCGACATAATCGGCGAGTTTTCCCAGCGTTTGCGCGCCAAATTCGACAGCACCAAACCCAATGACGATGGCGCGACGTTCTGGCGTCGGATGCATTTGACGTAAGGTGACAACGGTTTTGCCGTTATCCTGTTCATCGAAAGTAACTAGGAGCCGGAAGCAGTCAGGATCATTATCGTTGTCCGCGCCGTGGTTGGATTCTATCAACTCCGGTGCTTTGATGCGTAAAAACACCATTCGATTAGAGAAACGGGTTCCGTCCGGCGCAACCATATCAAATCGCCATAGGCCGCCCGTGCTAATGTCGATCTCATGTGTCTCGATACGGAACCCATCGGGTCCAAACCACTGCACAATATGCGCCGGATCAGTCCATGCTTGGAAAACAGTTTCGCGATCAGCGTCAACGACACGTGCAATGGCGATTTCCCGGTTCAAAGGCCACGATGCCCAGTCCGAGGTCTCTTGCTTGATGTGTCCAGTCATGGGATTTCCCTTTCTTCGCGTTTCATCCGCTGCACTCATTCAAGCGTTTTTGCATATTCTTCCAGCTGGGTTGCCACAGTTCCCCATCCATCGAAAAACCCCATCTCTTCATGAGTTTGGCGGGCGTCAGATGTGCGATGTCGTGCAGTTGCGGTGTAAGTGGTCCCGCCATTTCCATCGTCTTCAAACTCAATAATAGCGGTCATGAACGGATCGGCGGCGGGCTTCCAATCTTCACTGTAGGTATCGGTGAACACCAGACGCTTACCTTCCTCAACCTCAAGATAAACGCCTTCATTCACCATTTGATTGCCATCGACGTTCATGACGGTATTGAAGCGACCACCGACTCGCAGGTCGATTTCGCAATCGTCAACGGAATGCGGTTTGGGAACGAAGAAATTCTTGATGTGTTTAGGTGTGGTCCAGCACTCCCAAAGCAAAGAAACTGGCGCATTGATTGTGCGGGTGAAGGTCAGATCGGTTTTGGGATCGAGGTTCATTTTTTGCGTTCCTTCATCAAATTGGTGACGTAATCATCAAGGCGGTCGAGCCGCGCATCCCAGATCGCGCTTTGCTCGCTCAGCCAGTCTTTGGCGGGCGCAAAAGCATCGGGGGCAAGTTCGCAGGTTCGTGTTCGACCTTGCTTTTTCGATGTGACGAGGCCAGCCGATTCCAGCTTCTTCAAGTGCTCCATGAAGGACGGCAGCGCCATGTCATGCGGCTCGGCCAATTCGCTGACGCTCGCCTCGCCTTGCGCAAGGCGTTGCAGGATCAAGCGCCGCGTCGGATCGCCGAGAGCGGAAAAGCACTGATCGAGGTTGGGATCAAACTTAGACATCTCCCTAAGTAACATCACGCAAGAGCAGATGTCAATAATACTTAGGAAATATCCTAACTGATGGCATACAACCAAGAAGAGCAAACATTTGTCGCACTCACACCAAGGAGCAACATGGGCTCGCACCGGACACGTGAACGCCTGCCAGATATTCCTGAGGCCACCCCTCCCTTGTTCCTGACAGGCTGGGCGACTATCACCGGGCAAGGCCGAAATCTGGTCGCAACGGGGGCGTCATGCAGCGTATTTTTATCACCGGGACCGCCGGGTTTATCGGATTTCACCTCGCCCGGCTGTTGCTGGACGAAGGCCTGATCGTGGCGGGGTTCGACGGCATGACAGACTACTATGATGTCGCGCTCAAACAGCGCCGCCATCAGATCCTGCTGCAATCCCCCAACTTCACCGCAACCGAGGCCATGCTCGAAGATCGCGCGGCGCTGGACGATGCCATCGACGCCTTTGCGCCGGATGTGATCGTGCACCTCGCGGCGCAAGCCGGAGTGCGCTACAGCCTCGAAAACCCCCGCGCCTATATCGACGCCAATGTGGTGGGCAGCTTCAACGTGATCGAGGCGGCGCGGCGGCATGCCGTATCGCATCTGCTGATGGCCTCGACCTCGTCGGTGTATGGTGCGGAAACCGCCATGCCCTATATCGAGACGCAGAAGGCCGACAGCCAGCTGACGATCTACGCCGCCACCAAAAAGGCGACCGAGAGCATGGGCCACGCCTATGCGCATCTGTACGACCTGCCAACCACGATGTTTCGGTTTTTCACCGTCTACGGCCCCTGGGGACGCCCCGACATGGCGCTCTACAAATTTGTCGATGCCATCCTCGAAGGGCGCCCGATCGACATCTATAATCACGGCGAGATGTACCGTGACTTTACCTATGTCGATGATCTTGTGCGGGGCATCCGCCTGTTGATCGACGCTGTGCCGGTGCGCCCTGAGACACCTGACGATATTGCGCCGGGTGACAGCCTGTCTGCCGTTGCCCCCTGGCGGGTGGTGAATATCGGCAATTCCGACAAGGTCCGCTTGCTGGATTTTGTCGAGGCGATCGAGGATGTCCTGGGCGTGACAGCACAGCGCAACATGATGGAGATGCAGCCCGGCGACGTTCCGGCCACCTGGGCGGATGCGTCGCTGCTCAAGACGCTGACCGGATATTGCCCGCAGACCGATGTGCATGACGGGATTGCGCAGTTCATCAAATGGTATCGGGACTATTCGGGCAAATAGAGCCGGATCTTGTGCCAGGGATAAAAGGACAGACAATGGGCCAGCATGGCAAGATCGCAGTGGTCTATCACTACTTTGAAAAAACACCGGGCTACCGTGACAACCTGATCTACTTTCTGGCCCGGGGCTGGCAGCCGGATCTCGAATTTTTCATCGTGATCGCGGGGGAACACAGCGTCGATCTGCCCCAGCGTGACAATATTCGCTACATTCACACCGGCAATTTCGGCCATGATTTTGGCAGCTATGCCGGGCTTGCTGCCAGCGGTGCGCTGGATACCTATGACCGGCTGATCTTTGTCAATTGCACCGTGCGCGGCCCGTTTCTGCCGCACTACGCCGATCAAAGCTGGACCGTGCCCTTTCTGAATCAGCTGACGGGTGACGTGCATCTGTGCGGTGCGACGATCAACATCCTGCATGACAACCGCCCGGCGCATGCAGCCTATCGCGATCGGCATCCGAACGATCCCACGCCCTATTCGCATGTCCAAAGCTCGGCCCATGCGATGACCGGGGACTGCTTTGACCTGCTCAAGGCGCAGAACCTTTATGCCAATGCGCCTGGGCTGGACAAGAACGGCGCCGTGTCCGATTGCGAGCTGCGGATGAGCGCGCTGGTGCGTGGCAATGGCTGGAACATCTCGTGCTGGCTGCCACCTTATGGCGCGTTGGATTACCGTCAGCCGCACAGCGATATCAATCCGGCGACCCAGAACGGGCACCCGCAGACCAGAGGGGCCTATTTCGGCCTGACCCCGCATCCGTTCGAACTTGTCTTTCTCAAGACCGGGTGGAATCTGCTGCCGCTCAAAGAGCTTGAGTTTCACAGCCTCATGGGGTTGCAGTATCATCCGCGCGGCAGTCTGGACTGGTCCGGCGGGCGGGATCTGCGCGCCCGGCTGGCCCGCCGTATCGGCGGACCTCTTGGTGAGATGTCAGACCGGGATCAGGCCCGCAATGAAATCGCCAAAACAGAGCCGACTCTGACGGTGAGGGCCGCAAAGCCAACCAACCCACAGCAAAGCTGTCTCATGGTGCTGGGGATGCACCGGTCTGGTACCTCGGCGCTGGCGGGGGCGCTGACGCTGCTGGGGGCCACTCCGCCCGGCACCCAGATGGAGCCGCATTTCAGCAATCCCAAAGGGTTCTTTGAATCCATCCCGGTGCGCGATCTCAACGATGCGCTGCTGGCCTCTGCGGGCAGCAGCTGGAAGGACTGGCGCCCGATCGACCCGGACTGGTTCACCACACCCGAAGTGCGCGCCAAGCATGATGCCGCCATTAGGGTGCTGGACGGCGAATTCGGCACCACCGGACTTTTTGTGCTGAAAGATCCGCGGATCTGTCGCCTGTTGCCGTTCTGGCACGCCGTGCTGGAAAAGCGTGGCACCCGGCTTTTGCCGCTGCTGACCCATCGCAATCCACAAGAGGTGGCGGGGTCTCTGGCCAGCCGCTATCGCTTTGAACCGGCCTTTACCCACCTGCTCTGGTTGCGTCACACCCTCGAGGCCGAGGCGGCGTGTCGCGGATTGCCCCGCCATTTCACCAGCTATGACCGGCTGTTGGAGACCGCCCCCGCCGTGGTTGCCGGCATCGCCAAAACCTTTGGTCTGCCGCTGTACACCGACACGGCGGCACAGGACATGGAAGGGTTCCTGTCGGCCGGACTGCGCAACCATCGCACCACTGCGGGATCGGGGGCCGGACTGCTCGCCAGGTGGTATCGCGACAGCTACGCCATTTTCGAGCGCCTGGCGGCGGGTGTTGATGACGCCGCTGACCTGACCCGTCTGGATGCCATCCGGGCCGAATTCGACGACGCCGTTCCGGTATTTGCGCCGATCCTCACCAATGGCCGCAGGCCTGACCCAAAACCTCGCTAACCCGCGACAGGCGGCGCGACCAAAGACAGAGTATAGCGGCGATGACCCCACCACAGACCCTGGATGACCCCCACAATATCCGCCTGTTTCCCCGCGGGGCCGGGGCGGATGCATACCGGATCACCGGCATCGCGGCGCGCTGCGACTGGGTTGTCCTTAGTGATGGCAAGGCCCCCCGGATTCACCTGCATCGCAATGATGCGACCCCGGCACCACGGCATATCTTTCTGTCGCTGCGCGATCCGTTTCACGCATTGACCGAATTTGCCACACGGATCCTGCCCGACCTGAAGCAGCCATTTGTGCTGGTCTCAGGGTCCGAGGATGTGACCCTGCCACGGCAATGCGATCAGCGCTGGCGCGGCTATACTGCCATAGAACAGGGTCACATTCAGGCCATTCTGGACCATCCGCATCTGATCCGCTGGTTTGCCGAGAACCTGTCCGATGGCGCTGATCCCCGCTTTGCCTCCCTGCCCACCGGGATGGTCTTTCGCGATGGGCCGCCCGACACAGGCGTTCCCGTTGGCCCCTCTGTTCCCCTGCGGGACCGGCCATTGCGGATTCTGGTCGGCCATCGGGTACGCCCCGGTCCGCAATGGGATCTGCGCCGCCAGATCAGCGACCGCGCCCGCAGCGACTGGGGCGGGGTCTGCACCGTTCTGGACACCGAGGTGCCCGAGGCGGAATTCCTGTCCCTGATGCAGAGCCACGCCTTTGTTCTCTGCGCCGAGGGGGGTGGGTTTGATCCGTCACCGAAGGCCTGGCAGACGATGCTGCATGGGTCGATCCCGATCATCCGCGCCACAGCCACGGGCCGCGCCTACACACAACTGCCTGTGGCCTTTGTCGACACCTGGCACGAATGCGACCTCAGCACTGAGCGTCTGGCCCGCTGGCGCGATACCTTTGCCCCGGTCCAGGACGCCCCCGCATCGCGCACAGAGCTGATGAACCGTCTGGGCCTGGCCTATTGGTGGGACCAGATCGCGGCGCAGGCGCGCAGCTGACCTGCAGTCTGCGGTCGCCCGGGTGCGCGGGTTGCGGTGTCACCCCGCGACCACCGATTGCAGATCAAAGATCGGCAGCAGCACCGCCAGTACAATGGTCAGCACAAGCGCGCCCACCAGCATCATCAGCATCGGCTCCAGCAGTGCGGCGATGCGCTTGCGCTCAAGGCTCAGGCCATTTTCCACCAGCACGGCGGATCGTTCGGCCATGCGCGCCAGCTTGGCCGACATCTCGCCCGCGCTGACCAGTTGCCGCGCAACGGGTGGGATGAACGACAGCCGGTCCAGCGCCGTGGACAGGCTTTCGCCCTGGCGTACCGCCTCGGACACCGCCTGCGCCTCGCGCTGGAACCGCGCGACGCTCAGAACCTCGCCCGCAGAATCCACCGCCGACAGCACCGCATGGCGGCTGCCCAATACCAGCGCCAGCGTGCGCAGATATTGCACTGCGGATGATAACCGCATCAGCCGCCCCGCGACTGGCAGGCGCAACACCATTCGGTCGCGGGCATTGCGCAACACCGGCACCCGCCCGCTCGTGATGCCCAGCACCACCAATCCAGCGATCCCTGCACCGATCAGCAGCAGGTTGCCACGGATCCAGTCACTGATTCCCAGCACCACCCGGGTAATGTCAGGCAGCGGGCGGTCCGACAGTTCGAACATCGCCACGATTTCGGGGGCGACATTGACCATCAGGATACCGCAGACCAGCACCGCCACGGCAGCGACAAAACCCGGATAGACCAGCGCAGCCCCAATTTGTGCCCGGTCGTTGCCCTGGGTGTCCAGATAGTCCGCCAGTTCGGCCATGACAGTGCCGACATCGCCGGATCGTTCACCCGCGCGCAGGGCGGCGATATAGGCCCGCGCAAAGCCCGCCCCCGAGTGTTCCAGTGCATCCGACAGCGCCTGCCCTTCGAGCAGCGCCGCCCGCGCGCGCGCTGCCACAGCATCCATTGCAGGGCTGGCACCACCGGCACGCACGGCTTCCAGCGCGGCCTCCATCGGCAGTTCGGCCCCCAGCAGAACCGCCATCTGCCGGGTAAAGACCGCCTGAAGATCAGCATTCAGCCGGGTGCTGCGGGTCAGAAACCCGCCCCGGGCCCGCCCGCCCCCGGGTTTGCGACCTGCAGTCCCCCGGTCGGCCAGTTCCGATACAAACAGCCCCTTGGCGGCCAGCTCCTGCGCGGCATGGGCCTCGGTCTCGGCGACCACGGTGCCGGTGCGCCTGCGGCCGGTGTCAGTATATGCTGTGTAGCTATAGGCCTTCACGCCACGTCGCCCACCACGCGCAGCACCTCGGCCAATGCTGTGCGGCCCGCTGCCACCTCGGCCAACCCCTGCCCGGCCAGCGTCTCGCGCGCGCTCAGCGCCATCGGGCGCAGCTCGGTCTCGGGCAGGTTGCGGTCGATGGCGGCACGCAGTTCTTCGGTGACTTCCAGCATCTCAAAGATACCGACGCGGCCCGAATAGCCCGTGCCGTTGCAAGCCGGACAGCCCACCGCGTCATAGATCCGCAGCGGCAGTGGCAAGGCATGTTTGTCAAAAAACGCCGCCTCGGACACGCTGGGCGCATGCGGATGGCGGCATTCCGGGCAAAGCCTGCGCAACAACCGCTGCGCGATCACCCCCCGCAGAGTCGCGGCAATCAGGAAGTTATCAAGCCCGAGGTCGCGCAGCCGCACCACCGCGCCCACCGATCCGTTGGCGTGCAGGGACGAGAACACCAGATGCCCGGTCAGTGCCGCTTGCGCCGCGACACCGGCGGTTTCACCATCGCGGATCTCGCCCACCAGAATGACATCCGGGTCCTGGCGCAGGGTGGCGCGCAGACCGGCAGCAAAGGTCATCCCTATCTCGGCGTTGATCTGGGATTGGCTGACCCCTGGCAGGTCATATTCAATCGGATCTTCGACCGTGACGATATTGCGCTCTTCCCGATTGGCGAGCTTGAGCAGCGAATAAAGCGTTGTTGTCTTGCCCGATCCGGTCGGCCCGGTGGCGAGGATGATGCCGTTGGGCAGGCGCGACAGCCGTTCCAGCAACACGATCTGATCGGGCGACAGCCCCAGACCGTCCAGCGGCATCAGCCCCGCCTGCCGGTCGAGGATCCGTAAAACCACCCGTTCGCCGTAATTGCCGGGCAGCGAACTGACCCGCGTGTCGATCAGCCGGCCCCCCAGCCGCAGCGGGATGCGCCCGTCCTGCGGCAGGCGGGTTTCGGCGATATCCAGCCCCGCCATCACCTTGAGCCGTGAGACGATGCGTTTCACCGGCACGTCGGCGCGGTCCAGCACCGGCTGCAAAAATCCGTCGATCCGCATCCGGGCGCGCAGCCCCCCCTCATAAGGTTCCACATGCAGATCCGACGCACCCGCCAGCACCGCACGGCGCAGCAGCTGGTTGACCAGCTGGATCACCGGGGCATCCTCGGCCTCGTCCAGCAGATCGCGTTCGCGGTTGGGGCGGTTGGTGTCCTCAAGGTCGAACAGCAGCGTGTCATCATCCGCGCCCTCGTCGCCGGATTGATACAGCCGCGCCAGCGCCATCTCGAATCCCGGCGCGTCCTCCTGCGTGATCTCCAGCGTGTGGCCTGCCCGCCTGCGCGCCTCGCGCAGGCCAGTCAGGGTGGCACCGGGGCCCGCGATCAGCCGCGCACCCTCAATCGCCACCTGATTGTCGCGGGCAAAGGCAAAGGGCAGGCGCGCCAATACTGTGCCTGACACCGGATCGGTCGCCAGCCCCGCAGACGCCGGGACGGCGTCCAACTCAGCGACTGGCGGCACCGTTGAAGCGGAGCCGGGTCGGGAGGGGGGGAAAATTGCGGTCCTGGGCAACGTCATCAATGAATCCGGCATCAAAAGGTTGGTTCAGATCCGCCCCGTCGAACGGAAACGCCGCCGAGGGCGTGCGCGGGTATTGTTCCGCGTCCACCGGCTCAATGGCAAGGCTTGCCTTGCGCGCGGCGCTGGCGACTTCGCGGGTGAGTTTGGCGGCATCCTTGTCGTCGCGCACGATCCGGGGGCGCAGCATCACCAGCAGCACGCGCTGATCCTTTGAGCGGTTCTTGCCCCGGAACAACCCGCCCAGCACCGGCAGGTTCGACAGACCCGGCACCCGCTGGCTGACCGAACCAAAGCCATCTTCAAGCAGACCGCCCAGCATGATTACATTGCCGTCGCGCACCAGAACGGTTGTCGACAGGGCACGCCGCGCCGTGATCTCACCCCCCGACGAGGCCTGCGAATTGGTCAGGTTCGACACTTCCTGTTTGATCACCATCTTGACCGTGCCGTCGGCATTGATCTGCGGTGTGACGTTCAGGGTCAGGCCGACATCCTGCCGCTCAATCGTCTGGAACGGGTTTTCCGGCAGCGCGGTGTCGCCCACCGTGGCAAACGACCCGGTCACAAACGGCACGTTTTGTGCCACGACAATCTCGGCCTCCTGACTGTTCAGGGTCAGGATCGACGGGGTCGACAGCAGCCTTGTAGAGTTGGTCTGGGCAATCGCCGACAGGAACCCGGCAAAGCCACGCGTCCCCTGCCCCGGAACACCGCCGATCACGCCGCCACTGCCCACATCGACGGAATCGCCGTTCAGCACCGACGACACCAGACCAGTCAGACTGGGCCGCCCCTCAAGCGAAAACTGCACGCCACCCACCACCGCCTCGTTGACGATGGCGCCGAACTGGGCCGACAGGTCCGAGAACCCCTCGACCGACATCTCAAAGATCACCGCCTCGACCAACACCTGCGTGGGCCTGCGGTCGAGATGGCGGATCATCGCGACGATATCGCCCATGCGTTCCTGCGGCGCGGTGATCAGCAGCGAATTGGTCTGCGGCTCCGACACGATGCGGATGGTGTTGCCACTGTCCGGCGCGCCATCAACAGAAGCATTGGCAAAGCTGCGCAGAACCACATCCGACAGCGTCGCCGCATCGGCATAGTTCAGCTGCACCACGCTAGACGCCAGCGTGTTCTGCTGCGCATCAAGCCGCCCGGCCAGCGCCCGGACCTGAGAGCGCAGCCCCTCGGACCCCGACACGACCAATGCGTTTGAGCGCCGATCAACGGTGACACTGGCGCCTTCGGGGATCAGGTTCATCGACTGCACCACCTGCAGCACGTCCCCCGCATCGGCATTGCGCAGGCGCACCATTTCAATCGGCTCGGACTTGGGGGTGTCCAGCCGGTCGATCAGATCGGTGATCCGGCGCAGGTTTCCGACCCGGTCCGACAGGATCAGCATGCGGGTGCCCGGCACCACCGACACCACCGCCTCGGCGGGCAGCAGCGGGCGGATGACGTTGACCACCTCGTCGGGTGTCATGTTGCGGGTCTGGATCACCCGCGTCTCGTACCCCCCCGAACCGCCACCCCCCGGTGCCAGTTCGCGCGCGGTGTTCAGTGGCACGATCCGGTCTGCCTCGACCCCCTCGACAATGGTCAGGCGGTTCAGTTCCAGCACATTCAGGAACACCTCATAGAGGGCCGCGGGCGACATCGTGCCGGGGGCCAGTACCGTGACCGTGCCGCGCACCGTCGGATCCAGCACAAAATTGCGCCCTGTCGCCTCGGACACGATCTGCACAAAGCTGCGCAGATCCGCCTCGCGCAGATCCAGTGCCACCTGGGCGCGCCCAGTGCCTGGTGCCAGCATGGGCAGTGCCATCACCAGCATCAGGACCAAACAGACCCGCCGTGCCATACCAAAAATCATGCTCTGCTCTCTCACCACCCGCGCCCGGTTCCTGCCCCGTTTGTGGGGGTGTGGCCAGACGTCTTGCTCCGCTTTTGCGCCACTCTAGACCATTGTGGCGCAAATGGCATCTCTGTCGTGCCGCGATGCAAGGCTTTTCATGACCTGTGGTCTATTTGGCCCGGAGGTCATGGCGCACAGAGATCGATCAATCTGCCGCGCAGCGAATGCCAGCACAGAGCCCAAATTATCAGATGCTGCGGAGAGCGCCAAAGACAGCTTTCCCAAGATGAGCAGAGTATTTCGCAAACTAACGATCAGGTTCGGACCAATCGGACGGCGGCACATCGCGGCGCAGCATCCGCAAAGCCAGACCCAATATCACACCGACCCCAATTGCGACGGTCAGATCGGCTAGAACCGTCAGAACCAGAGTTAACATCAAAAGGACCACGTCGGATTTGCGCTCCGCCGCATAACTTCGCCACTTATGCGGCTCGCTCATGTTCCAAGCGGTCAAGATCAGCAACCCCGCCAAGGCTGGCATGGCCATGTATCCAACAAGCTTTGATGCCAAGAGCATGACGATCAGAATTGTCAGCGCATGGACCACTCCAGCCACCGGGGTCTTGCCACCAGCCCTGATGTTGGTCGCAGTTCGGGCAATCGCCCCAGTTGCAGGCATCCCGCCGAACAGAGATGATCCGATATTTGCAGCACCTTGCGCCAACAGCTCGGCATTTGGGCGGTGCCTACCGTCGATCATACGGTCGGCCACCATGGCAGACAGCAAAGATTCGACACCAGCAAGAAACGCGATTATCAGCGCAGAAGGCAGCAATTCGACGATCCTGTCGAAGCCTATTTCAGGCGTCGTGGGCCAAGGCAGGGTGTTGGGAAAATCGCCGAACCGCGATTGGATCGTATCCACCGGCAAATCGATCAATGAGGCGATGGCCGACGTGGCGGCAACAGCAACGATTAGTCCCGGAAGTTTTGGCGCAGCGCGGCGAAACAGCACGATCAAGAACATTGTAGCAAGGCCGATCAGCGCCGACGCTGCCGACAAAGTCGGACGCGCCGCCCAAAGCACTTCAATCTTCGCAAGAAACTCGGCTGGGACCGTGTCAACCGAGAGCCCAAGTAGGTCCTTGAGCTGACTTGTCGCAATGATGACGGCGATCCCGATTGTGAAGCCATTTATGACCGGTTCCGGTATCATTCGAATTAGGTTTCCGGCTCGGAAATAGCCCGCGACAAGCAGAATGAGCCCCGCTAGGAAGGTGGCCAGGACCAGGCCGTCGTATCCATGTTCCGCAACCACACCGAACACAACAACAATGAAGGCCCCGGTCGGGCCGCCGATCTGCACGCGACTGCCCCCCAGAAGCGAGATCAGGAAGCCTGCTACAATTGCCGTTATCAGACCTTTTGAAGGGTCGGCTCCAGATGCGATGGCAATGGCAAGACTGAGCGGCAAGGCCACCATGGCCACGGTCACGCCCGCTATTGCGTCTTGAACCAAGAGCACCCGTGTGTAGTCGGGCAGGATTGTGAGAATTTTAGGTTTCATGCTTAGACGTTAGGACGGTGTTGGCTTGCTGTCATTGCCAAAGCGGACAATCGAATTAATGACGCGAACGGCGGCTCTGTCCGCACAGCGAACACGGCACCTCGCCGATCCCCTTCCACTGAAAACAACTGCTTCGTCCCTTACTCGGCAAAGCCCAGCAGTTGCGGCTCGGCTCCCGGAGCGGTCACAGCCCAGAGGCCCTCTTCGTCGATCCGCGCGATGGTGTAGTCGGGGGTCAGCGCATCCCCCACCTTGAACAGTTGATCACCGGTCGGATGCGCCACGATGACCCAGCGGCTGGCGCCGTCGCTGACCATGCCACGCAGGGAAAACCCCAGGCTCGCCAGTGGCGGCGCACGCGGCGCGGGGGGCTGCGGTTCGGCCTGCGGCTCGGGCGGTTTGGGGGGCTGCGGTTCGGGGGGGCGCAACTCTCCGAACAGGGCGGGCCAGCGGCGTGGGGGGCTGGGGGGCTGTGGTTCGGCGCCTGCCGGGGTTGCGCTGGAGGCAGCGGCGCGCAACCCGCTCACCGAGGGCAGCGGATGTTGCCAGACCTGCCACAGCTCCTGCCCGGCCAGCGCCGTGGCGGCCAGGGCAAGCAGGCTGAAGACAACGGCGATCATCCGCATGGCAGATCCTTTGTGGCGCGGGGCGGGCAGTGCCGGAATGATACCAGCCTGAATAAGTAGACGCAAAACCGCGTTGATGCTAAAAGAAGGCATAAATACAAAAAAGCGGGCAGGCAGGCAATGCAACGATTTCATTCACTCCGTGCGGGGGTCCTTGCCCTTGCCACGCTGGCTTTGGTCAGTTGCGAACAGGGGGCGGTGTCCCCGGCTGACAGTTCGGGATTCCGCGCCCAGTATTTTGCCGCGCGCGACGCGCTGGAGGCGGGCAAATACGACCGCGCCAGCCGCACCTACCTGCGGCTGCTGACCCGCGCAGGCCCGCTCGAGCCGCGCATCCGTCTGGAATACGCCCATTCCCTGCTGCGCGGTGAAAAATACGCCGAGGCCGCGCGTGAGGCCCGGATACTGGCGCGCAGCCAGAACGGCACAGCACGCGCCGCGGCGCTGGCGGTGCAGGCCACTGCGGAGCACGAACTGGGTCTGGCGGCGATTGATGCGGGCGACCGCAACACCGGCCGGTCGCTGTTGCAGCAGGCCGACAGTGCGATCAGCGAGGTGCTGGGCAGCGATCCCGCGCTTGATCCGCTGGGTGCGCTGGCCGGACGGCAGGCCAGCATCCGGGTGCGGCTCAAATCGCAGGACTAAGACGGCGTGACTCAGCCCTGCGGCACCAGCCGCAATTCGGCGGACACGATCCCGGGATCGTCACTGCGCAAAAGCCGGAAATCCACAATATCATAGCCCCAGCCGGGATCTGACGCGCTAAGCCAGCGCACCAGATCACCAAACGGCACCGCATCGAACCGCAGCGCGATACCACCATCTGAACCGTTCGCCAGCTCGCTCAGCAATGGCCGCAAGCGGGCAGAAATCAGGCTCTGTTCCAGCCCGGACAGGCCGATCGGCTCAGAGGGACCGCTGCTCTGGGCCGGGGCCAGCAAGGCCTGATCAGCAGCGCGGGCCGAAACCCAGCCAGTGACCGCACGGGCCTCTTGCAGCGCCACCTCGACGGCGGCGCGGCGTTCAGACAACGGCAGCAACCAGCCAAAGCCAAGCGCCGCAGGCAGCGCCACCAGCACCAGCAGCGCCAGAAGCCAGCGTTCACGCGGCGCAAGTTTCAGCAAAAGGTCGATCAGACGCGCGCTCATGGGGCCTCCCTCAGCCGCAATTCGGTGCGCACACCCGGGCCGGTGTCACTGACGCGGGATTCCACCACGTCGGTTTGCAGGCCGACCTCTCGCAAGGCCCCGGCCACCTGTTCGGCGGCGGCGAAATCCGCAACATCAAGCACCACGCGCAGCCCTTCGGAGCGGTCATACCGCAGCTCTTGCGGCTGGGCCCCCTGAGCTGCGATGACCTCGGCCGCCTGTCCGAACAGCAGCAGCGGCGAGGTCCGCCCGCGCCAGTTCTGCGCCGCCGCTTCGCGTTCGGCCAGCGCACGGGCAACCTGGACCCGGATATCCAGCACCGGCCCCACCGGGATAAAATGGTCGCGCACCAATGCCATCGCCCGGCCCCGTTCCGCCATTTGCGCCTGTGTCAGAGCCTGAATAGCCAGGATCTGGGCCGTCCCCCACAGACCGGCCGCCAAAAGCCCGATCAGCAGCGGCCAGCGCCAGGGCAACACCCGCGCCCGCAGCCGCGCCCGCGCCGCGCGTGGGTCAGTGCGCAGATCCAGCCGCAATTCACCATGCGCCAGCACCTGCGGGCGCGCCAGACCTGCCGCCTCGACCGCATCAAGGCTGGTGAGCAGGGCAATGTCCTGCGTTGCCAATAGCGGCGCAAGCCAGGGCAGTTCTGTGACTTCCCTGTCGGCCTTCAGCACCAGCACAGCTTTGGGGGGCGTCGCGGCAGCCGCGTCCAGTGCGCGACTTACCATCACCCGGGCCAGATCGGGGTCGGCGCTGAACCCATCCCCGGGACCAAGCCGGGCCTGAACCGAGCCGGCTTCGATCTGCAGCGTCCAAAGCGACGGCCCTGTGGGCAACGCCAGATAATCCGGCAGCACGGCACGGCAGGCCGCCCCGGTCCGAGTGCGCCAGCCCGCCAGCAGACCGGCATCCGCGACCAATGCCCTGCTCCAGCCATCACCGTCACCCGTCAGAACAAAGGGCCGCATCTCGACCCGATCACCTTGCGGGCCGATGCGGTCGCGCAGCTGACGCCGGGCCACCTCTTCGCGGGCAGGGCCGCGCAACCCTCTTGGCAAATCAAGCGCCAGCAACGGCACCTCGGCCCCCGGCACCAGCGCCACATATCGCCCCCGGGGCGCATCCGTACCACCGGTCAGCGAAAATAATGCCGTATCCTGTAGGGTCTTTTGCCGTGCCACCCCTGCCCTCTTTTTCTGTCTGGTCATGCCTGCGGTTTCATTCAACGATATCGCGACGATAGGCCACCCGCACCGGTTCGGGAAGCGGTCTGCGCTCCAGCACGGCAACACGGCCACGCTGACGCCCATCAAGGTCGGCCTGCATCCGCACCTCGAACCATTTGCTGCCCGCGTCCAGCCGGGCGGGATCCAGATCCTCGGTCAAGGCCACGCCGCCAAATTCGGTCAACCGTTCGACAAATTCACCACCCGAGGTAAATGGCGTGATGCTGCGCAGCTGCACCAGCCGGTCCGCCAATGCCGCGCTGAGACCGGGGATCAGGCTTTGAAGAACGGTGGCAGAGGCGGTGTTGACGTTCAGTTTGCTGCCCCCCGGCAGCGCCGCGATAAAGGGGCGCAACCGGTCAAGGTCGCGGGCACTGAGCTGCACAATCGTCGCCAGCTGATCGAGTATCAGCACCGGCCCCCCCACCGGACGGATCGGCGGGTTCAGCCGGGCGTACGGCGTGGCATTGTCAGGGCCACCGGGGCCGAGGAACCCGGAAATTGCGTCAGCCGCTTGCGGCAAAATCCCCAGCCGGGCGGTCAGGCGGGCAAACCCCTCTTCGGCCAGAGTGTCGTTCTGATTGCTCAGCCAGTTGATGTTGAACCGGCTTTGCAGATCGGTGATCTGCCCTGTGACCCGCCCCCGATCCAGTTGCACGTCATAGTCAGCCTGCGCCCAGCTCTCACCCAGGTGGTCGACGGGGGCCCCGGCACGATCAGACGATAGCAGCGTCAGGGCAAGCGACTCGAAAGCATCAAGATACAGACCCAGCTGCGCCGAGGTCTGGATCTCAAGCTGGCGCACCCGCGCCGCTTCGGCCCGGCTGAGCAGCAGCACCGCGATCCCCGCCAGCGCAGCCACCAGCACCAGCGCGTTGACCAGCACAAACCCGCGCGATGATGTACCGCCGCGCCAGCTCATTTCAGGGACTCGATCAGTACCAGGCGGCCAAAGCGGGCGGTGTCGAGCGTCAGTTCCACACCGTCGGGCAGCTGACTGGAGTAGCCGTTGAAGGTCACCCCCTGCGCCGCGTCACCATCGGCCGGGCTGCCGGTAACTGACCGGCTCTGCTGAACCTGAGCGCTGGTGCTGCCGGTGATCCAGCCGATCCGGGGCCAAAAGGTCCGCAGGCCAAGGCTGCGCACTCCGTCCAGAACGGTGATTTCGGGCTGCACCACGGCGGCGCTGGCAGGGTTCAGCGCAGGCCAGACCTGACGGGTGAGCTGGCCGGTGTCCTGCCCCGGTGCAACCACAAGCCGCCAGTCGACCCGGTGCAGGCCCGGCCCCGACAGCGGCGGCAGATCCGGCTGGCCCGACAGCGACAGGCTCAGCATCCGGCCCCCCGGTGTCAGATCGATGGACGATCGTGGCCCCCCAGCGCCCGGTGGGTGAAAGATCATCGGCGTCAGCGCCGCCAGATCCTGCCGCAACAAACCAAGAGCATAGGCCAGTTCGGCACTGCCTGCCTCGGTGGCGATCAGCCGATCCCGCATCCGCAGCGCCCCGGTCAGCGCCTGCAACCCCATCGTCGCCACCAACGCAAAGATCGCCATGGATACGACCAGTTCGATCAGGGTCAGACCCTTGGTGCTGTGGCTGCGGCAGGGGATCAGGCGGGCCATCAGTTGACGCCGGCCCGGGGCAGCCAGGTCACCACCAGCGCTCCCGGTCCGGGGCGCATGCCAGAATCGGCGCGGGCGGTGATTTCGGCCCGAACCAAGCCCGCAGCTGTCGTTTCATATGTTGTGGCAACGACAAAGCCCTGCGGCCCCATGGTGACATGCTCCGGCAGACTACGCCCCACAGCCGAGCCCAGCAGGCGCAGTTCTTCGGCGCGGTTCTGTGCCACCAGCTGCGCCAGTACCCGCGGCTCTGCCCCGCCAATGACCAGCCGGGCCTGATCGCTGGCCCGCAGTGCCGCCAACGTCCCGATCGACAACACCGCGATGGCCACCACCAGCTCCAGCAGGCTCAGGCCCGCCATGGCCCGGTGACCCCGCCGCAGCGCGGTCGGTCTGCGCCCTATCCGCCGGTGCATTGCAGCGCTTCCCAACCATCGGTATGGCACCGCACCGTTCGCTCGCCCCGAGGGCTGAAACTGACGGAAAAGGCGCTGGTCTGACCGTTGGGCAGCGCCACGATCCCCGGCGCATTTCCCGCCAGAGGTGGCCCTTCGGGTTGAAAGACCATGCGCCCGCGCCAGGGTTCGGCCCGCTCGGTGATCTGCCAGATCCCGCGCAGACGCTGCGCCGTGCGACTGCCGCCACTGTCCAGCGCAATGCCACGCCAGCCCTGCGCCAGCACCGCCTGCTGACGGGTCGCGGCATACAGCCGGGCAAAGCGGTCTGCATCATCCTCACCCGCGCCCCGGCGGGTGGCGGCCAGACTGGCACCCACCGCCAGAACCGCCAGAACCGCCACCGCGACCAGCAGCTCGATCAGGGTGAATCCGCGTGGGATCGTGCCGTTTCCGGCTGTATCAGGCTCTATTCTGTGTCCCATGACCCCAGATCCGCATCTGGCCCGGTACCGCCCGACGCGGCATCGGCGCCATAGGAAAAGATGTCGAAATCCCCATGCACGCCGGGGGCAAGATAAAGATAGGGTTGTCCCCAGGGGTCGATCGGCAGCCGGTCCATATAGGCCGCCCAGTTCGGTGCCGGCGGTGCGGCGGTGGGCCGGTTGACCAGCGCCCCAAGCCCCTGTTCGGTGGTCGGATAGCGGAAATTGTCCAGCCGATACAGGTTCACCGCGCTCGAAATTGCCGCGATATCTGATCGCGCCCGTGCCGCTCGGGCCTGATCGGGTCGGTCGATGACACGCGGCACAATGACCAGCGCCAGAATCGACAGGATCACCACCACCACCATCAGTTCCAGCAGCGAAAAACCGGCCTGCCCACCCTGCCCTGCGGTCGGGCCGCGGTCCGGGGGCAAATCTGCGCCAAACTGCGTCGGGCTTGGAAGGGTCTTATGCATTTCAGATCAATCCTATTGTTGCGGCCTTCTGTTCGGGCCGTCCGCTCGGATCGCATGATAGGCAGCGCATGGGGCGCTGACAATCGGCAAGGGGTCAAAGACAAGCGTGTGCCGCCGCCGCGCCGCCATGGACAGGCCCGCCGCACAGCCCTACACCAGCCCGCATGTCAGACACCGCTGTCTTTGCCGTCCTTCTGCTGCTGCTGGCCCCGGTGATGGGGTCATTCCTAGGTGTGCTGATCGACCGGTTGCCGCGTGGTCAAAACGTGGTCTGGCCCGGATCGGCCTGTCGGTCCTGCCATCAGCGGCTGGGTCCGTGCGATCTGGTGCCGATCCTGTCGTTTGCGCTGTCGCGCGGGTGCTGCCGCCATTGCGGTGCCACCATCCCGCCCTGGCTGCTGTATATTGAGATCGCCACCACCGGCGCGACGGGTATCGCGGTGATCCTCGGGCAGGATATGGTGGCGATGGCAATGATTGCCGCACTGCTCTGGCTGCTGCTGGGGTTGGGGGTGGCGGATCTTTTGTGGTTCCGCCTACCGGATGTGATGACCGGAGCGCTGCTGGCACTGGCGCTGCTGTGGTCGTTGCGCGTGGATGGGAATCCCGGCGGCGCGCTGATTGGGGCGACGTTGGGGGCGGGCAGTTTTGCCGCCCTGCGGCTGGGCTACCGGACTCTGCGCGGACGCGAGGGGCTGGGGCTGGGCGATGTCAAACTGATGGCGGGACTGGGGGCGTTGCTGGGCCCCTGGGATCTGCCGCTGCTGGTGCTGCTCGCCGCCCTTGCGGCGCTGGCGGCGACCCTTGGGGGCGCGCTGATGTCGGGCCGGGGTCGCGCCGCGCTGCGGGCCAGCCGCCCGCTGCCCTTTGGCGCGGCGCTGGCGGCGGCGGCGGCGGGCCTCTGGCTGATGCGGCTCTCGGTCGTGGTGGGCTGACCCCCCTCGCGCCGCGCCGCAAACCGCGTTAGGCTCTGGCAGAAATAGCCGCCATTTACGCCCATGCCCTTTGAAAAGAGACCTGATATCATGCGTTTTCGCCTGCCTCTGTTGCCCCTGTCGCTGCTGCTGACCAGCCTTTCCATACCGCTCTCCGCTCAGGAGGTGCCCGCCGAAACTGTGGCCCCAGAACCGCAGGTCGATGCCGACACAGCCGGGGACGCCAGTGCCCTGCCGTCGATGGCCGAGGTCGAGCAAGCCTGGCAACGCGGCGATTTCATCTTTGTGCGCGACGGGCTCAAACAATTGGCGGAAGAGACCGGAACCCCCCTGGCCCAGTACCGCTATGCCCGCGTGCTGGTCGAGGGACGCGGCGGACCGCGTGACATGACTGCCGCGCTTGAGTGGCTGCAAAAGGCCGTGGCGCAGAACCACTCCGAGGCCGCCACCCTGCTGGCGCGGCTGCTGCTGCGCGGCGATGCCGTCGGCGCGCCTTACGATCCCGAACGCGCCGCCACCCTGCTGGCCAGCGCCGCCGCACGCGGTCAGGCCGAGGCGCAGTATTATCTGGCCCAGCTCAGCCAGAGCGGCACCGGCACCCCACAGGATCCGCAGGCCGCGTTCAACTGGTTCCTTGCCGCCGCTGAACAGGACTATGTCGCCGCGCAATACGAGCTGGCCAAGGCCTATTCCAGCGGCACCGGCACCGAACAGAGCAACGAAGAGGGGCTGCGCTGGCTCGAAAAGGCCGCCGATGCGGGCCATATCGAGGCGCAGTATTTTATGGCCAATGCGCTCGAGACCGGCGGGGGGGTTGCGCAGGACCGCGTCGCGGCGCTGCGCTGGTACCGCCGCGCCGCCGAGGCCGGGATGCCGCGGGCACAGCGCATCCTGGGCACCCGTTATCTGACCGGCGACGGCGTCGACGCCAACCCGGACGAGGCGCTGCGCTGGCTCGAACCCGCAGCCAAGGCCGGAGAGCCGGGCGCGATCCTCAATCTGGGCTCGGCCTATACCAACGGCACCGGCCTTGCGCAGGATGACGCGCTGGCAGTGCAATGGTACCGGCGCGGTGTACAGGCTGAAATCCCCCGCGCCATGACCGCACTGGGCCAGCTGACCGAAGAAGGTCGCGGTCTGCCGCAGGATCTGGACGCCGCGATCAAACTGTATCGCAGCGCCGCCACAGCCGAAGAACCAAGTGCCCGGCTGCGGCTGGGGCAGATGGCGGTGGCGGGCCTGCTTGACGGACGAGTCGCGCCGCAACGGGCGGTGCCCTGGGTGCTGCTGGCGATGCAGCAGGATGAGGACGGCGCCGGGGACTGGCTGCAAAGCCGCGCGGACGAGGGGATGCGCACCGCGCAGCTCGCTCTGGGGCAGGAACTGCTGTCCGATCCTGACCGCTCTGCAGACGGCATCGCCTTGCTGACCGCCGCCGCCGAGGCCGGAGAGACCGCCGCCCAGGCGCTGCTGGGGCAGGCCTGGGCCACAGGCGATTACGGGCTGGAGCAGGATTACGTCACCGCGCACAGCTGGCTCAACCTCGCTGCTGCGGGGGGCAATGCAGGGGCAAGCGAGACACGCGATGTGATCGCCGCCCTGATGACCCCCGAACAGATTGCCCAGGCGCAGACCCGCGCCCGCGATCTGTACGCAGCGCAGGCAAAGATGATGCCGCAGACCGAACAGAGTGTGGTGACAGGGCAATGAGAGCGGGCGCGTTTTCGGGCCTGACACGGCGCGTGTACCGGGCGGTGCTGCTGGCGCTGATAGTTACCACACCGCTGGCCGCGCAGGATCTGGGCCAGACCGATATTGCCAGCCTGCAACAGGCCGCGACCGGAGGTGATATCGCCGCCCAGATTGCCTTGGCAGAACGCTATCACACCGGCACGGGCGTGCCGCAGAACTATGCCGAGGCCGCCGCCTGGTACAGCCGTGCCGCGCAGGCTGGCGACCCGCAGGCCCAAAACGCGCTGGGGCGCTATGCCCACGCCGGGCTGGGTGTCAAAGCGGACCGCGCCGCCGCCCTGCGCTGGCTTGGTGCTGCTGCCGACAGCGGCAATCCGCAATACCTTTTTGATTACGCCTCTGTGCTGGAACAGGATCCTGATTCACCCGAAGCGCTGGCCAGTGCCGCAGTCCTTTATCAACGGGCCGCCGATGCCGGGCATGAGGACGCCGCCGTCAGCCTGGGGGTGCTGTATCAGAACGGGCGCGGCGTGGCGCAGGACCTCGAGCGCGCGCGCGCGCTGTACGCAGGCCCCGCCGAAGCAGGCAATGCCCGGGCACAGAACAACCTTGGCCTGCTTTATGCACGCGGATCGGGTGTGCCGCAGGATTACGAACGCGCAGTGGCCCTGTTCACCGCCGCCGCCGATCAGGGGCTGACCCTGGCGATGACCAACCTTGGGGTGATGTACGAAAACGGCTTTGGCGTGCCACATGATGAGGCCCGCGCCGCCAGCCTCTACCGCATGGGCGGACAGGGCGGCGCCGAAGCCACGGAGCCAACGACAGCGGATTTCGTCTATGATCCGCGCCTGGCCCCCCCACCACAGGACGCAGAGGCGTTGCAAACGCTTGAGGCGGCGGCGCAGGCCGGCGATCCGGTGGCGCAGATCCAGACGGGCTGGCTGTTGGCGAACCTCGCTGAGCCGACGCAGGTCAGCTGGCAGGCCGCCGCCGGTTATTTCGCCGCCGCCGCCACCAAGGGGCACGCCGCCTCGATGGCCAATCTGGCGCAGCTCTATGTGCTGGGCCGCGCCGTGCCGCAGGATTACGTGCTGGCGCAGATGTGGCTGGTGCTGGCAGGCTCTGCCGGGCTGCCCGAGGCGGCCGAGCGCGGCGCGGCGCTGGCCACCCGCATGACACCCGCCCAGATCAACGAGGCGCAGGCCCGCGCCGAGGCGCTGTGGCAGGGCGGGTTGCAGAGGCCAGAAGACCCGGCGGGCGGGCAGCCCTGACGGCCCCCGGCTGCAACCGCCCCCGCACGCCCGTCCGCCGCGCCGGCTGCGGGGGGGCCGCCAAAAGGGGCGTATTTGCAAAGAGAAGAAGCCGCAGGACGGCTCTTTCCGCTTGTTTGGGGTACGGCTGTCCCGGGGGATGCCGCGCGTCGCGCGCCCGGACCGGCTGTTCGGTGCGGACTATCCGGTGATGCCGCAGGCCGGTCCTGCGACCGAAGGCGCGCCGATCACTGTTTCGGACAAGCTGGGGCGGATGCTGAAAGCGCTGGAGCCTCTACATCGACCGGCAGGTTGGTACGATTGCGCGGCAGGGGGAAATGATCGCCACCCTCCAGACCCGTCTGGCCGTGATCGAGGCGACGCGGGTTGACCCGCCCTCCCCGATTAACAATCATTAACGCACTTATTCTCAGCATGGAGTGCGGGCCGGATTTTCCCCGGTCCCGGCCGCCCTATTGGAGAATTGACCTTGATCCGTTTTGCTCTCTTTCCCCGCCGACATGACACAGCCGCGCCTGCCGCTGCCCTGATCGCCGCCACGCTTTGTGCACTGGCCACGTCGCCGGGCGCGCAGACCGTGCTCAGCACCACCGACGCCGTGGTGCAGGGCAAGCTTTGTGTCGGCGTCCCCTGCGGCACGACGCAGGGGTTCCTGACCGAGACCCTGCTGCTGCGCGGCACCGACACCGCCATCCGCTTTGACGACGTCTCGTCCGATGGCGGCCCCACCAACGACTGGCAGATCCTGGCCAATGACGTCGGCAACAGCGCCGCGGCGATCAACCGCTTTTCGATTATGAACCGGAGCGAGAACACCACCCCCTTCACCATCGAAGGGCCGGCGCCGGTTAACAGTCTCTATGTCGCCGGGAATGGCGATGTCGGCCTCGGCGCGTCGCTGCCGCAGGACGACCTGCATCTTCAGGGCGGCAGCACCTCGAGCCTGCGGATGGGGATCGCGGGCAGCGACGGCAGCGCCGCATTCCGGCTGTCGGCCAATGCCTTTGGGCTGAATTTCCAGGCCACGGGCCGGAACGTGACCAACCCCACCTTCAGGTCTCTGCTGACCATCCTCAGCAGCGCCGATCACGGCGTCGTGCAGATCAGCAACGACGATCTGATCCTGACCGGCGACCTGACCATCGAGGGTGATCTTTTCACCCACGGCTCGGTCTGCGCGGCCGGTTGCGACCGGGTGTTCGACGCCGACTATCCGCTGCCGACAATTGCCGAACAGGCGGCGCAGATGCGCAGCGCCCGCCATCTGCCGAATGTTGGCCCAACGGATGAGGACGGCCCCTTTAATGTCACACAAAAGGTCGGCGGCATGCTGAACGAGCTGGAAAAAGCGCAGGACCGGGACAATCAGGCCCGGACGGTCGAAATTGCCAAGCTGCGTACCCGGCTGGCCGGGCTGGCGGATCTTGACGCGCGACTGACCTCACTTGAATCGGCCCCGCCCTGACATTGGCTTGACAGGTCAGGCCGACATTCACAAAAGTTAACGCACCCGTCCTGCCCCAATCGGCGGGGCGCGGTTGCCCTGTGTCGCGCATGCCCTCATGTGACGACCCATCGTCAGGCCATTTCGGCCTGTGCCGCGTATTTCGACCCAATGCGCTTTTTATCAGGAGACACGTTTTGCACCTGCACCGATACACCCCGACACCCGCCCTCTGCTCCGGCCTGCTCACTGCCGCGCTCGGTGCTTTTGTCGCCGCTCCGCTACAGGCTGATGAGGTGTTTACCCAGAATGTCATCGTCGACGCCAAGCTCTGCGTCGGGTTTCAATGCGCCGATGGCGAGCCCTTTGACACCGCCACCCAGATCCTGCTGGATGCGAGTGACCTCGAGATCCGGTTTCAGGACAGTTCAACCTCGTCCGGTCTTCCGACCACCGACTGGGCGCTACAGGCCAACGACACCCTAACCTCCAGCGAACATTTCGCCATCCGGAACGTCACCGACGGCAGAATCCCGTTCTTTATCGACGACACCGCCCTGACCAACACCCTGGTCCTGGGCGGCAACGGCCGGGTCGGCATCAGCACAATGCTGCCGCAGCAGGCCCTGCACGTGGTTGGCGGGTCAACCACGGGCATCCGGCAGCAGTCGACCGGCAGCACCCCGTACAACTGGGACATGCTGGCCAACCGGTTCAACTGGTTCCTGAAGAACGTGACGACCAATCGGGTGCCGGTTGTGGTGCGCGCCGGGGCAGGCGATGGCAGTCTGGTCATTTCAGACAGCAGCGATATCGGCCTCGGCACCTCCGCACCGGATGCGGCCTTGCATGTGCAGCGCGGCGACAACACCGCCGCGCTGCTGATCGAAGAGACGGGGGCAGGCCCCCTGGGCCAGCTGACCCTGCGCAACAACGGCATCACCTATCTCACGCTCGAGGATACCTCGATCACCGCGGGCAACGACACCGGGCGGTCGTGGAATTTCCAGAACCAGGGCGGCACGTTCCGCGTCACCACCGCGCCGGGTGGGGCGGGCGATATCGAAATGATCCTGACGCCCGCCGGCGATCTGACCATCGAGGGCGATTATTTCTCGAATGGTGGCACGCCAGTGCCGGATTATGTCTTTGACGCCGGATATGATCTGCGGCCGCTAGATCAGGTGCAGGATTTCATCGCCGTTAACGGCCACCTGCCCGACGTGCCGTCGGCGGCGCAGGTCGCGGCAGAGGGGCATAATGTCAGCCGGATGCAGATGGCCCTGCTGCGCAAGATCGAGGAACTGACGCTGTATACCCTTGAGCTGGAACAGACCAATGCGGCGCAGACCGGCGCCATTGCCGGGCTGACCGCGCGTCTGGCCGGGATCGAGGCGCAGATCACCCGGTAAGGCCCCGGCGCCCTGCATGCAGAGCCGCCTTCTGGGCCGCGTGTGCCTGCCGGTGCGGGCACGCGCGGGGGGGTGCAAAATGCCCGGCAAGGCCGGAAAAACTCGACAAGACCGGGCCAGCCTGCACTGTTAATCCCGTGCACTGTCCGTTTTCCCGGACTGAACCTTTGCGATGGATCGCCGCCCGGAAACGGCCCCTGCACGTCCGTTTCGTCTGCGGCCTTCCCCCTGTGGAGGTATCTATTTTTGCCTGTATTTTTCACAAGGATCTGACCGATGCGCTCCATTTCTCTCAGCCTGCCGCTGGCCGCCGCCCTCTGGAGTTCCGCCGTCACCGGCGCCAGCGCCGATTTTGTCATCGCGGACGCCATCGCCACGCCAAAGCTCTGCGCCGGTACAAACTGCATCGACGGAGAGGTCTATGGCACCGAACAGATCAAGGTCAAAGGAATCTCGCCGCGCCTGAGCTTCGACGACCTGTCGTCAAACACCGGCGGCTATCCCTTTCACGACTGGCAATTGCTGGTGAACGACGCGGACCAGTTCGGGCGCAACCTCTTTGCGGTCAACAACCTGACCCTCAACCGGATGCCCTTTGCAATCGAGGGCGCCGCGCCGACAAATGCGCTCTATGTCGCCGGAGACGGCAATATCGGCATCGGCACGGCGCTGCCGGCATCCCGGCTGCACATCGCGTCGCCCGCCTTTCCGGGGATGAAGTTCGACCAGACCAGCGCTGGCGGGCGGACGCCATATACCTGGGACATGTATGGCTACGAATTCGAGTTGCCCTGCTGAACCGCACTCGGAGCGACGCCACGGGCGGAACCGTGGCCCCGTTCAGGGTCTTGTCCGGGGCACTCAACGATGCGCTGGTGGTCGGCGCGCCGGGGGTCGGGGTGGGGACCCTGACCCCGGCCTGCATGTGAAACGCAGTGACGGCCGCGCCGCAATCCTGGTCGAGGAGACATCCCCCGGCACCCTGGGCCAGCTGCATCTCAAGAACAACGGCATCACCTATTTCGCGCTCGAGGATACCTCGCGCCCCGACACCGCCAATTCGGGCCGCAAGTGGAACTTTCAGAACCAGAACGGCACCTTTCGCATCACCACCCCGCCGGGCGGCGCGAATAGCATCGAGATGATCCTGACACCCACCGGCGACATGACAATCTCGGGCGATTACTTCTCCAACGGCGGCTCGCCGGTGCCGGATTACGTCTTTGACGATGCCTATGCCCTGCGGCCGCTGAGCGAGGTGGCCAGTTTCATCGCCGCCAACCGGCATCTGCCCGATGTGCCCTCGGCGGCGCAGATCGCAGATACCAGCCACAACCTGAGCAGGATGCAGATGACCCTGCTGCAAAAGGTCGAGGAACTGACGCTGTATACGCTGGAATTGGAGCAGGCCCGTGCCGACCAGCAGGCGCAGATCGCCGAATTGCGCGCGTTGGTCCTTGGGCTTGGCCAGAAGACCGCCAAATGACCCGAAATTGACAGAATGCGGTCGTGCCACATAGCTTTGGGCGTCGCCCCCCGGGGGGATGCGGCGCTGCATCATTTCACTTCATTTCCCCCGCGCCCCCGGTTTCGCGGCGGTGGACGGAGTATGACCCATGTTCTCGAAAATGCTTTTTGCAACGATTGTCTGTGCTCTTTCAGGGATGCCTGTTCTGGCGCAGAACACCCATGCCGGTGGCATCACCATATTCGACAGCAATATCTCGAATGCCGACCTGTATGTGGAGGGGCCATCCGTTCTGGATGACAAGGTCTGTATCGGCAACTCCTGCGTTCTGACCGAGACATTCGCCACCGATACATTGCTCAAGTTGAATGGCCCTGTCACCGGCATCGAATTTCAGGATAGCGCTAGCTCCACCTATCCCGGCAACGACTGGCGGCTCCTCGTCAACGAAAGCAGTTTGTTGGCAAGCGGCGGTATGAACCGGTTTTCGGTCGAGGATCTGTCGGCGGGCACGATCCCCTTCACCATCGAGGCGGGTACGCCGGACAATGCCCTCTGGATCAGCAACTTCGGCAACATCGGCATCGGGACCTCGATACCGACCGCCAATCTGCATATCGTCGGGAACATCGTCAAACCGAACATTCAGATGGATTCCATAGGCGTCGGGGCGCAAAGTTGGCAGTTCATCGGCGGCAACACGCTCCGCTTCCATGACAATACCAACAATCAGACGCCCCTGCAGATCGAGAAGACAGCGCCGGACAACAGTCTTTTTGTCGAAGCCACCGGCAACATCGGCATCGGCACCGACGATCCGGCAACCGCCCTGCATGTGGTCAGATCCGACGGCACCGCCGCCCTGCTGATCGAAGAGACTGGCGCGGGCATCCTGGGGCAGCTGACCCTGCGCAACAACGGCACCACGTTCTTCACACTCGAAGATACCTCGCGCGCCGATACCAATTTCAACGGCCGGGCGTGGAATTTTCAAAACCAGAACGGCACCTTTCGCGTCACCACCAAACCCGGACCGGGCGGCGGCGGCGCCATCGAGATGGTGCTGGAACCCGGCGGTGACATGACCATCGGCGGCGACCTTTTCACCAACGGCAGCGTCTGCGCGGCGGGCTGCGACCGGGTGTTTGACGCCGATTACCCACTGCCGACAATGGCCGAGCAGGCCGCGATGATGCGTACCACAGGGCATCTGCCCAATGTCGGCCCGACCGATGAACAGGGCCGGTTCAACGTGACGCAAAAGGTCGGCGGCATGCTGAACGAGCTGGAAAAGGCGCATCTGTATATCGCACAGCTGCATGACCAGGCCGCGAACCGCGAAGCCCGCATACTCCGGCTGGAGGCCTTGGTCGAGGGCCTTGGAGCGCGCCAGTCACCGGCATCCCGCAAATAGCGCACAAGCCGGGCAACCATAATACTGGTCGTGCTGAGCTTGCGGTGCTCGGGATTTCCCCCCGAGCACCGCTTGAATGCCACACCTGCGCCGTAATGTTGCAAGTTTTCTCTTAAAAAAGAAACATGCTTACTATAATGTTAATATGTATATGAACGCCTGTGCCAAAACGGATCGGCACGGCACGAAATCCGGTAAAGACAACAAGAGACTTGAGCATGCATATTCTAAGAACTGTTTTTGTTGCGACGATGCTCATGGGGTTTGGCGCGGGTGCCGCTCTGGCCGCTGATCCGGTGCAACAGCACAATTCAAACGCCGTCTGGTTTGAAAACTGGGTCGGGCTGACCAATGCCACACTGGTGGTCGCCGCACCCAATGGCAAGATGTCCACGGTTTACGCCGAATCCGGCACCCCGGTGTTCGAGCTTGACCGCGCCGAGGCACAGGATGGCGTCTACCGGTTCGAACTGCGCGCCGCGACCGACGAAAAGGTCGAGATCGTCAACCAGGTGGACAACGGCCGCGGTGACAGCAGCGATGACGGCACTATGGCCAAGCCATACTATTCGACCGGTTTTTTTGTGGTCGAACGCGGGGTGATCATCACCCCCGAAGAGATCAAGGAAGAAGACGGCTGAGCCTGCTGGGATCAGCAAAGTAATGAAAATATAGGAGTTCCAAATAATGAGTATCACGCTGCACAACCGGATCGGAGCAGCCCTTTTGGGGGCCACCGCACTCTGCGCGATTTCCGGCACCGCACAGGCCGCCCAGGTCTTTGCCACCGATCTGATCGTCCAAGGGTCGACCTGTACCGGCTTTGACTGCAACAGCGGCGAAAACTTTGGTTTTGACACGCTGCGACTCAAGGAAAACAACCTGCGCATCCATTTCGATGACACGTCGTCTTCGGGCAGCTTCCCTGCCAACGACTGGCGTATCATCGCCAATGACAGCAACAACGGTGGCGCAAACTACCTTGCCATTGAGGACAGCACCGCAGGCCGGATCCCGTTCCGTGTTGAGGCGGGCGCGGGCAACAATGCGCTCTATGTAAAAAACAATGGCAATGTCGGTCTGGGCAACAGCAATCCGGTGGTGCAACTGCATGTAACGGACGGCAATAGCCCGGCCCTGCGGCTGGAACAGGACGGATCGTCGGGTTTTTCCGCCCAGACCTGGGATATCGCCGGCAACGAGGCCAACTTTTTTATCCGCGACGTCACCCACGGCTCGGCCCTGTCGTTTAGGATCAAGCCGGGTGCCCCGGAAGACTCCATATTCATCAAAGCAAACGGAGATATCGGCCTGGGAACGGACATCCCCACGGCCAACCTGCATGTGGCAGGTGGTGATGGTACCGTGCTGGTGACCAGCTCGGCCGGTACGTCCAAGCTGACCATCAACGAGACCAGCGGCACCAATACCGCGCGTGGTTTGATGAGCCTCAAGAACAACGGCACCGTGTTCATGACCCTCGACAACAGCTCTGTGCAATGGAACCTGCAGAACCAAGATAATGAGTTGCGCTTTGCCACATCGGCGGTGGCGGGGCCTGAATTCGCCCTGACGGAACAGGGCAATCTGACCATTTCGGGCAGCCTGACCACGGGTGGCACCACCTGCGGCGGCGGCGGCTGCGACCGGATCTTTGATGCCGACAGCGTGCTGCCGACGATCCCCGAGCAGAAAGAGATGATGTTCGCCAACCGGCATCTGCCGGCTGTTGGTCCCACCCTGGAGAATGCGCCCTTCGACATCACAACCAAGGTCGGCGGCATGCTGCACGAGCTGGAAAAGGCACATATCTACATCGCCGAGCTGCATGGCCAAGTCACCACGCAGGAAGAAGAAGTTGCCGAACTGCGCACACGTCTGTCCGAGATGGACGCGCTGCGCGCCCGGCTCGATATGCTGGAACAGACCCGCAACTAAGCGGATCTGAACAGCGGGGTCTGGGGTGTATTGCCGCCCGGATTCCGGAACCTTTCCGGGCGGCACCAGAAATTGGTGCCGCTTCGGGCGTTTTAACTATAGACTATGCAGGTGGGGCGCTGTGCGTCTCTGCTGCGTATTATTACCGCGGGCCGCCTTTCTCCGGCCCTCTTAGACCAAAGGAGCATTTGAATGCGTTATTCCCTGTTTCCCGCCCTGCGCCACCCGGCCGTCCTGCTGTTGGGCGTCGCGCTGCCTTGGCTGCCTGCCCAGACTGCCGACGCGCAGACCGTCCTGACCACGGCCAATGGCATCGTGCGCAACAGCCTGTGCGTTGGTGGCGACTGTCAGGCCGGTATCGCGTTTGACGACAGCACGATCATCCTCAAGGAAAACAACACCCGGCTCAAATTCGCCGACACCTCGACTGGCAGTTTCCCCAACCGCGACTGGGAGCTGGAGGCCAACCAGCTGAACAACGGCGGTAGGAACCAGTTCGCGATCCTTGACTGCGGCACCGCCTCGGACAATGGCGGCTGCGGTTCGCCGACCGCCAATGTGTTCACGGTCGAGGCCGGGGCCGGCAGCAACGCGCTTTATGTCGACGATGGCGGCCGGGTCGGTCTGGGCACCAGCACCCCGTCGGTAGAGCTGCATGTGATCGACGGCGACACCCCGACGCTGCGGCTGGCGCAGGACGGGTCGTCCGGCTTTGCGCCGCAGACCTGGGACATGGCCGGTAACGAGACCAGCTTTTTCATCCGTGACACCACCAACGGCTCGACCCTGCCGTTCCGCATCCGCCCGAGCGCGCCCAGCCAGGCGCTGGTCATCGACACCGACGGCGATGTCGGCATCGGCATCCTGACGGCCGAGGCCCAGTTGCATGTGCGCCAGACCGACGGCAGCGCCACCGTGCTGGTCGAAGAGGCCAGCAGCTCCGTCGCCGCGCGCGGCCTGCTGACCCTGCGCAACAACGGCACCACCTTCCTCACGCTCGAAGACACCTCGATTGCGGCGGGCGACGATACCGGGCGGTCATGGAATTTCCAGAACCAGGGCGGCACATTCCGCGTCACCACCGCGCCCGGCGGCGCCGGCGATATCGAGATGATCCTGACCCCCCAGGGCGATCTGACGATCGAGGGTGATCTGTTCACCACCGGCGGAGTCTGCTCGGCCGGGTGTGACCGGGTGTTCGATGCGGATTACCCGTTGCCCAGCATCACCGAACAGGCAACCATGATGTTCGCCGACCGGCATCTGCCCAATGTTGGCCCAACACCCGAAGACGGCCCGTTCAACGTGACGCAAAAGATGGCCGGCATGCTGAACGAACTGGAAAAGGCGCATATCTACATCGCCGAACTGCACCAGTCCCAGACCCGGACACAGGCCCAGTCAGATGCCGTCATCGCGACTCTGACCGCACGCCTTGCCTCGGTCGAGGCGGCGCTTGCAGCCAGATAACCGCAACGCGGGCTGATCGCCCGCATCCGACCTACGATAGACCCCGGGATGAACCACCCGGGGTCTATTGCCGTTTGGCGGTTGTCCCTGTGGCACAGGCGCGGCACAGTCACCCGCGAAACCGCGGGCGGGCCACGCCCCGGACCGGCAAGACCAACAAAGAGACGGCAGTATGACAACAACAGGACCAATCGCCGTGGGCGGCATCGGCGGCAGCGGCACACGGGTGATTGCCGGCTTTCTCGAAGAACTGGGCGTTTTTCTGGGGGCCGACATGGGCAAGGCCCGCGACAACCTATGGTATGCGCTGCTGTTTGGCCGCCGCGAGGTGCTGGTCGAGGATAATGCCCGCTTTGAGACCCTGGCACAGCTGTTCTTTCGCCAGATGTCGACACCGCAACCGATGAATGACGCGCAGATCCGGCTGGTCGATACACTTGCGGCGCAGCACCGAATTCAGCATCAGCCAGAACGGTTGCAGACCTGGGCCCAAAGCCTGAAACAGCATGGCCAGACTGGCCGACCGGCCCCGGTCTGGGGCTGGAAGGTGCCCTATACCCATATCCTGATCGACCGGCTTCTGACCCTGCAGCCGGATCTGCGCTATGTCCACATCAGCCGCAACGGACCTGACATGGCCTATAGCGCCAACCAGAACCAGTTGCTGAAATGGGGCCCGGTATTGCTCAACCGCAATGTCACCAAGGGGCCACGGGATGCGCTGGCCTTTTGGGTCGCGGTACACCAGCGCATGACCCGGCTGGCGGCGCTGTATCCCGACCGGATCTTTCATCTGGATTACGACCGGATGCTGCATGACCCTGCCGGAGTTCTGGACGGGCTGTTCGGCTTTCTTGGGATTGCTCTTGCGCCGGGGCAGCTTGATGCCTTTGCGGCGCAGATCGTTGCGCCTGAGACAGTCGGGCGGCACCGGGCGCATGACATGTCGGTCTTTCGGCCCCGGGATCTGGCTTATGTCGCCCAGCTTGACACGGTTGGGACCACCGCAGGGGCCACCCCCCCGCAGCAGACCCCCCCTAACCTGAAAACCGCGCCCCAAACTGCCTCGGCGCAGGGCGCGCTGGAAATCGAAATCCTGCGCACCCGCAAGATGCGCGCGGGGGGCCAGCATTACCGTGCCTATGTCGGCCCGCCCAACCAGTACGATTTCATGGGCGCCACCCAGTTTCGCCTGCTGACCGGGCTGGGTCTGCGCGAAGAACACCGGGTGCTGGATATCGGCTGCGGGTCGCTGCGGGCGGGCAAGTTCCTGCTGCACTATCTGCTGCCCGACCGCTATACTGGCACCGAGCCCAACACTTGGCTGTGGCAGAACGCGCTCGAGACCGAGATCGGCGCCGACATCGCCCGGATCAAACGCCCGCGCATTCTGGCCAACCCCGATTTCAGCCCCGCCGATATCGGACCCTCAGGCGTGGATTTCATCATCGCCCAGTCGATCTATTCCCATACCGGGACCGCGATGCTGCGCCAGTCGATTGCGGCGGCAGCGGCAGTGCTGGCCCCGGGGGGGCAGTTCCTGTTCACGGCGATCCTGCGCGACATGCCGAACACCGCAAATATCCCGCGCGGCGATCAGGCCGAGGGCTGGATCTATCCCGGATGCGTCACCTTTGACGAGGACGAGGTACAGGCGATCTGCGCCCCTGCCGGGCTGCAGGCACAGCGCCTGCCCTGGTTCCATCCGCGCCAGACCTGGTTTCGCGCGGTGGCAGACCGCGCACGCCGTCTGACGCCGCAAATGATCACCGATATGGGCAGTGGGCGACCGCTCTTTGATCCGCGCTTTGACCCCCGCTAAACGCCGTCTGCGACGCGCTGGCGGTCCAGTGACAGACGTGAAGCATTCCGATCCACCCGCGCGCCCCGGAACGCTTTTCTTGCCACGGCACCGATGCTAGACTCGCGCACAATCGTCTTTGTTCCTCGTCGGCGCGTGTTGCCCCGGCACAACCTTATTTTCCCTGTTCCCGGACCCGGTCATTGCACATGCTCGATACGCTCATCCACCGCCCGTTTCAAAAACGATTTTTCCTTGCTGCGCTGATCGTCGCGGTGCTGGCCTATCTGTTCTGGACCGGATCGCGCTATCCGGCGCTGAATGAAAAGGCGATGATGTCCGGCGCGATCCAGCTTGAGGATGCGCTGAGCTTTGAGGCGAAATTCCCCGTCACCGCTGATATGAACATCTTTGAGCATATCTTCTGGTCGACGATGAACTGGATCAATACCAACAAAAAGGGCATGACATTCGGTGTGCTGTTTGCCGCCGCGTTCCTGACGGCAGCGGGATACCTCAAGACCAAAAGCTTTCGCGGCCGGTTCTCGAATTCGCTGCTGGGGCTGGTGATCGGCACGCCGCTGGGGGTCTGTGTCAACTGCGCCGCGCCGATTGCGCGCGGGATGTATTCCAGCGGCTTGCGGGCCGAAACCACGCTCAGCGCGATGATCGCCTCGCCCACGCTCAACATGGTGGTGCTGACGATGCTGTTTTCGCTGGTGCCGGTCTACATGGCGCTGACCAAGGTGGCGCTGAGTCTGCTCATCATCCTCGTGCTGGTGCCGCTGATCTGCCGCACCCTGCCCCGCACTGAAATCGCGCCCGAGCACCGCATCCAGACCGGTTGGAGCGCCGCCGATCTGACCGCAGGTGAGGCCCGCCCCGAGGGGCTGCACATGGCGGTCTGGGAGGTGGCAAAAAGCTATGCCCGGAACCTGTGGTACATCATCCGGCTAACCGTGCCGCTGATGCTGTTGGCCGGGTTTCTGGGCACGGTGGCGGCGGTGCTGCTGCCGACGGGGCTGATCATGGGATTGCCGTTTTCGCTGCTGATGCTGGTGGGGATCGCGGCGGTCGGGGTGTTCCTGCCGGTGCCCATCGGGTTCGATGTGGTGATGGCCGGGGTGCTGCTGGCGAGCGGTTTGGAGCAGGGCTATGTCATGGCGCTTCTGTTCACTTTGGGCAGTTTCAGTGTCTATTCACACTTCATCGTGGCGCAATCGGTGGGGCCGCGCGCGGCCTGGATGCTGGCGGCGACGGTGCTGGTCTGCGGCGTGCTGGCAGGGCTCGGCGCGCAGGGCTGGCACCAGTACCAGACCGACCGCGCCCTGAAGATGCTGACCGGAGAGGCCGTGCCCGAAACTCCGCCCCGCCTGCTCTGGGCGGCGCAGGCCGCAGACGCCGTGCCGTGGCAGGTGGTCAGCGACGATGCCACCCGCATCACAATCGAGGCGACGCCGTTTGCCCCGCCCTCGCCCGCTGCCGAAACCGGGTTCACCCGGGTCGAGGCCGCAGAGGCCGGCATCGACAAGCCGTTGGAGTTCTCGATGGCGGATATGTGGCCGCCATTCTGGGAGGGGCGCAGCGTCGCCAGCGGCGATATCGACAATGACGGCGATCTGGATCTGGCGGTCGCCTCGACGGAACAGGGCCTTTATCTCTATGCCAATGACGGCGCGGGGCAGTTCACCCGGATGGCTGCCAACCCCGGCCCGCTGGCCGACATGGCCGTGTTCAACGCGGTGATCGCCGATATCGACAATGACGGCTGGCGCGACCTGATCCTGGCCACCTACCGGCAGGGCAATTATCTGTGGCGCAATTCGGCGGATGGCTTTGTCGGCGCGCCCGAACCGATCCTCAACCGCGACGACGCTGTGCTGTCGCTTGCCCTCAGTCTGGGTGACCCGGACCGCGACGGCGATCTGGACCTCGCCCTCGGCAACTGGACCTCGGGCTGGTACCGCCGCGTGCCGGGCGAAGAAAGCCGCAACCGCGTGGTCTGGAACGACGCGGGCGCCCTGACGGGTCAGAATTTTACCGACCTGCCCGGCATCCCCGGTGAGACGCTTTCGGTGCTGTTCTCGGATTTCGACAATGACGGGCAGACCGACCTGCTGGTGGGCAATGATTTCGAGATCCCCGATTACCTTTACCGTGGCGATGGGGCCGGTGGGTTCAGCGCCATCACCCATGCGGACAATCTTCTGCCGCACACCACCACCACCACCATGGCAATCAAGACCGCCGATCTGATGAATGACGGTGTGCCCGAGATCTATTTCGCCCAGATCGCCGGGCGCTCATCCGGCGTGTCAAAAAAGCTGAAGATGCAGCCGCTGGGGCGCTATTGTGATGGCATCGCGGACCCGCAGGCCAAAGCGGCCTGCGCACAGAACATGCAGATCAAGACCTGGTACAAGTCAGGCAATAATTTCGATCCGACCTATGCCGGCAAATGTCAGGATCTGACCGGACGACTACAGGCAGAATGCAAGGCGATGCTGGTCAAGGATCTGGCGATCCAGCGCAACGACCCGTCGATCTGCAAGCTGATCCCCAATGGCCAGCCGCGCCCGCGCAGCTTTTGCGAGCTGCATTTCCTGCCGATCCGCGCGGTCACGGCGGTCGAGGCCGAAGAGTCCGTGCAGCAGGTCCTGCGCTCGAACGTGCTGCTGGAACATGACGCGGCGGGTGATGCCTTTACCGACACCGCAGGTGCGCACGGGCTCGAGGTTGGGGGCTGGAGCTGGGACACCAAGGTGGCGGATTTCGATCAGGACGGCTGGCAGGATGTCTATATCGTCAACGGCACCTGGGTCCCCAACGAGGTCAGCCCCTCGAACCTTTATTTCCACAACAATGGCGACGGCACCTTTACCGAGGCGTCGGGTCCGATGGGGCTTGAGGATTATCTGATGACCGCCGCCGCCACCGCGTTCGACATGGATGGCGACGGCGATCTGGATATTCTGAGCCATCCGGTAAACGGGCCGATGGCACTGTTTCGCAACAACACACAGAGCGGCCATGCCATCGCATTCCAACTAACCGACATGGCCGGCAACCGCGACGGCATCGGCGCACGGGTCGAGATCACCGACGATCTGGGCCGCACCATGACCCGCGAGGTGCAGCTGGGCGGCGGGTTCATGTCATTCGACGCGCCCCGGGTGCATTTCGGCCTGGGTGCGGCCCGGCGCGTCACACAGTTGCGGATCCGCTGGGCAGATGGCAGCGAAACCGCAATTATGGGTCCTTTGGAGGCAGATGCGCTCTATCATCTGCGCCGCGCGGGCTGAACGTGCAACACACACAGCAGGACCCCGCCCGAGCGGTTGATCCCCCTGCAAAAGCCCCTAACCCTGCGCGGAACAGGAATCCCCGCTCCACTCCAGATCCGGATACCCCGCATGACCAGACCCCTGCCCGAAGTCACCCCCAACACATGGTCCTTTCTGCGCGACGCGATGATCGCACCGACGGGGTTCCGCGAATACGACGCGCGCTGGCAATATCCCGAGGCCATCAACCTGCCCGGCATCACCGCGCTGGGTCTGGGGCTGGGTACGCAGATGATCCAGCGCGGCATCGACCCGGTCATTGCCGTGGGAAATGATTACCGCGACTATTCGCTGTCGATCAAGAATGCGCTGATCCTGGGCCTGATGCAGGCGGGCATCAACGTCAAGGATATCGGTCCCTGCCTGTCGCCGATGGCCTATTTCGCACAGTTCCATCTGGATGTACCGGCCGTGGCCATGGTCACCGCCTCGCACAATCCCAACGGCTGGACCGGCGTCAAGATGGGCTTTGACCGCCCGCTGACCCACGGCCCGGACGAGATGTCGGAACTGCGCGACATCGTGCTTGAGGGACGTGGGCAACCCCGCCCGGGCGGATCGTATGAATTTGTCGATGGTGTACGCGAGGCCTATCTGGATGATCTGGCCGGGGACTTCAAAATGTCCCGCAAGCTCAAGGTGGTCTGCGCCTGCGGCAACGGCACGGCGGGCGCCTTTGCCCCTGAATTGCTGCGTCGCATCGGCGTCGAAGTGGTCGAGAGCCATTGCACCCCCGACTACACCTTTCCCCACTACAACCCCAACCCCGAAGCGATGGAAATGCTGCACGACATGTCCGCCAGCGTGACAGCCTCGGGTGCCGATCTGGCGCTGGGGTTTGACGGCGACGGCGACCGCTGCGGTGTGGTCGATGACGAGGGCGAGGAAATCTTTGCCGACAAGGTTGGCGTGATCATGGCCCGCGACCTGAGCGCGATCTACCCGGGTGCCACCTTTGTGGCGGATGTGAAATCCACCGGGCTCTTTGCCTCTGACCCGGTCCTGAAGGCCAACGGCGTCACCGCCGATTATTGGAAGACCGGCCACAGCCACATGAAACGCCGGGTGCGTGATCTGGGCGCGCTGGCGGGTTTTGAAAAATCCGGCCACTACTTTCTGGCCGAGCCGATCGGGCGCGGCTACGACTGCGGCATGCGCGTCGCGGTCGAGATCTGCAAGCTGATGGACCGTAACCCCGACGCCTCGATGTCGGACCTGCGCCGTGCCCTGCCGCGCACCTGGTCGATGCCGACCCTGTCGCCCTATGCCTCGGATACCGAAAAATACGACATCCTGGACCGCATTGTGGCGCGTCTGAAACCGCTCGCCGAATTTGCAGGCGTGCCGGTCAAAGAGGTGGTCACGGTCAACGGTGCCCGGGTGATCCTGGAAAATGGCTCCTGGACGCTGGTGCGGGCCTCTTCCAACACACCCAACCTTGTGGTCGTCTGCGAAAGCAGCCAGAGCGAAGAAGAGCTGCGCGCACTCTTTGCCGCCACCGATGCGGTGATCCGCGAGGAACCCGGCGTCGGCGCCTATGACCAGACGTTCTAAGGCCCGAAAACCCGCCGCAGACCAATAGCAACGAAAGAGCACGGCCATGAAAATTGCAATGATCGGTACCGGGTATGTGGGCCTTGTCTCGGGGGTCTGTTTTTCGGACTTTGGTCACGAAGTGATCTGCGTCGACAAGGATCCGCGCAAGATCGAGATGCTGGAAAACGGCAAGGTGCCGATCTTTGAGCCGGGTCTCGACACGCTGATGGCCAAGAACGTTGAGGCCGGGCGGCTGAGCTTTACGCTCGACCTCAAGAGCGCCATCGACGGCGCCGATGCGGTATTCATCGCCGTGGGCACGCCGACGCGGCGCGGTGACGGCCATGCGGATCTGACCTATGTCATGGCCGCCGCCGAGGAAATCGCCCGCGCATCAGACCACTATATCGTCATCGTCACCAAATCGACCGTCCCCGTGGGCACCAACCGCAAGGTGCAGGCCGTCGTTGCCGCCGCCAACCCGGATCTGGATTTCGACGTCGCCAGCAACCCCGAATTCCTGCGCGAAGGCGCGGCGATTGACGACTTCATGAAGCCCGACCGCGTGGTTGTCGGCGTGCAGACCGACCGCGCCGCCGCCGTCATGTCCGACATCTACCGCCCGCTTTATCTGCGCGATTTCCCGATTGTCACCACCGATCTGGAATCGGCCGAGATGATCAAATACGCCGCCAACGCGTTTCTTGCGACCAAGATCACCTTTATCAACGAAATTGCCGCCCTGTGCGAAAAGGTCGGCGCGGATATCAAACAGGTCTCGCGTGGGATGGGCATGGACGGGCGCATCGGCAACAAGTTCCTGCACGCCGGCCCCGGCTATGGCGGGTCGTGCTTTCCCAAGGACACCAAGGCGCTGGCCCGCATCGGTCAGGAACATGCCGTGCCGATGCAGATCACCGAGGCCGTGATCAAGGTCAACGAGGAGGTCAAGCGCCGGATGATCGACAAGCTGCGCGATCTCTGCGACGGCTCGTTCAACGGCAAGACGGTCGCGATACTGGGTGTGACCTTTAAACCCAACACCGACGATATGCGCGACGCCCCCAGCCTGACCATCGTGCCCGCCCTGGTGGGCGGCGGTGCAAAGGTCCGCGTGACCGATCCGCAGGGCCATCACGAGGGCGAGGCGCTGTTGCCCGGCGTCATCTGGGAAACCGATCCCTATACTGCGGCAACTGGTGCCGACCTGCTGGTGATCCTGACCGAATGGAACGAATTCCGCGCGCTGGATCTGAAACGCGTCGCGGCCTCCATGGCCACGCCGCACATGGCCGATCTGCGCAATATCTATTCCGTCAATGACGCCAGCGAGGCGGGTTTTGCGGCCTACGAAAGCATCGGCCGGACCGGCCATCCCGCAGGAGATACCGCATGACAGTGGTGCACGGGGCGACCAGGGACGCGCAGTAACCGATGTCGCACAAGACTGTACCTTCATCTGACGCGCTTGCGGATATGGCGCCGACCGTCTTTGTTGTTCTGGCCGTGTTCCGGCCCGATCCTGCGCATCTGGCGGCGCAGATTGCCTCGATTACCGGGCAGTCCGGTGTTGCCCTGCGGCTGATCGCGGTCATCGCCGATACCCACTCCGAAGATCTGATGACCCAGACCGCCCAAGAGGCCGGGATCGCCGTACATCTGGTGCCCAGCGACGTTGAACTGGACGCGGTGCGCGCCTTTGAGGCCGGGCTGGCCGAAGTGCTGCGGCTGATCGACGCCGAGGGGCTGGACGATGACACCTGCCTGATCGCCCTGTCGGATCAGGACGACATCTGGCACCCGGACCGGCTGGCGCGCGGGGTGGCGGTGCTGCAATCGAGCAAGGCCCAGATGGTGCACAGCGACGCACGGCTGGTGGCTGGCGACGGCACCACGCAACTCCAGCCATCGATGTTCCGGTTCGAGCGGCGGCACCGCAATCCGGGGCTGCGCGGGCTGCTTTATCGCAACAACATCACCGGCATGACGCTGCTGGCGCGGGCGCGGGTCGCGCGCATCGCGGTGCCGTTCCCGGCGCAGTCGGGCGTGCATTACTATCACGACCTCTGGCTTGGCCTGATTGCTGCCGCCACCGGCGGGGTCGCACTGATCAAGGCGCCGCTGGTCGATTACCGCCAGCACGGCGCGAACGCTATCGGCGCTGTAGACCGGCAGGCCGGCTATCTGCGCAATGGCAAGAACACGGGCCGCTGCCTGCCCGATGCCATGTGGGTTCGACGCGAGGCGGCGGGCTATGCCCTGGCCCGGTTCCTGGCGCATTCGGCACAAAACCGCATGGTCGAGGCGGTGGATGACGGACGCCTGCCCCCAGATCAGGCCCGAACCGCGCCGCTGCGCCCGTTCCTGCGCCGGATGCGCGGCTGGGGCAGCCATCTGGGCGATTGTATCAAACTGGCGCTGACCGGGCATATGACGCTGGCGCGGATCGCCTTTGGCTTTATGGTTGTCAGCGCCGGGCGCAACGTCTGGACCTTGCGCGAGGCGCTGGGACCGGGGCTCAACGCCGCGATCGACGCCTTTGACACACGGCTTTATTCGATGTCGCCCGGTGTGCGGCCGCGCCCGCCGCAGATTGCCACCCGCGAAAAGATCAAGCCGCACAACCACGAAGGCCAGATCGACATCCGCAAGGTGCGCCGCTGGGAACCCGGGTTCGACGCCCCCGGCCCTGCACTGACCATCTTGGTCCCGACGCTGAACCCCTCCGAGATTTTTGCCGGCATCAACACAGCACTCGATATCGGGCTGGGACTGGCGGCGCGCGGGCACCACGTGCGGTTCATCGCCACCGACCTGCCGATCTCGTCCCCCGGCACCAGCCGTGCCTTTCTGCTGCACCGTCTGAGCAAAGCAGGTGCCGAGAGCGGTGCCCAGGGTCGCGTATCGCTGCATTGCGGCGTCAAGGACGGCACCGTCCCCGCCCACAAAGACGATCTGTTTCTGGCCACCGCCTGGTGGAGCGCGCATCTGGCCGACGGGCTGATCCGCGACTTTGGCTATACTCAGACCCGGTTCTGGTATCTGATTCAGGATTTTGAGCCGAATTTCTACGCCTGGGGCGTGGAATATGCCGACGCCATGGCCAGCTATCATTTTGACTTTGAGCCGGTGTTCAACACCGCCCTGCTGCGCGACTATTTCGCCGAACGCGGCTTTGACTTTGCCACGCCGGACGCGCTGGCCTTTCACCCCTCGATCAACGTCGAACGCTATGCCAGCGGGGCGCGCCCCGATCGCACAGGGCCGCGCAGACTGGCGCTTTATGGCCGTCCCGAAGTGCCACGCAACATGTACGGCACCGCAGTCGAGGCGCTGGCGATGTTTGTGCGTGAACACAACCTTGGCCCCGACGATATCGAACTGGTCTCAGTCGGGTTGCCACATGCGCCGCTGAAGATGCCGAACGGGCTGCTGCTGGACTCGCAGGGCAAGCTGCCGATGGAGGATTACCCCCCCTTCCTGCTGAACACCGATCTGGGTCTGTCGCTGATGTATTCGCCGCATCCCAGCCATCCGCCGATTGAAATGGCCGCCTCGGGCGTGCGGGTGGTGACCAACAGCTTTGGCCCCAAGGATCTGAGCCGCCTCAGCCCCGCGATCCTGTCAGCGCCACCGACAGCACCGGATATCGCCGCTGCGCTGTCGCAGGCTTGGACCGCCGCCCCCGTCACCGCGCAGGAACGCCAGATCGACCTGACCGAACTGGGCCTGCCGCCCGAGGTGATGATTGACCGGCTGGCACGGCGGCTGACCCGCAGATTAGACCCGCAAGGCGCGGGCCAGCGCCGCATCCTCCTGCACATCGGGTCCCCCAAGTGCGGATCGACCTATCTGCAACGGGTGATGCAGCAAAACCGCGACACCCTTGAGGGCGCGGGCATCCGTTATCCTTATGACGGTGACGACCATCCCGGCAATGCCCCGGACCTAAGCGTCTTTGACGCCGCCCGGCTTGAGGCGCTTTTTGCCGGGGACATCCATACAGTGATGCTGAGCCACGAGGATCTGTATTCCAAGGCCCGCACCGGGCTGGAACTGTCCAAGGCCGCCCAAGCCGCCGGGATCGACGTGCAGGTGGTGGCCTTTCTGCGACCGTTCAGCGACTTCTTCTACAGCGATTATTCGCAATTCATGAAGCAACATTTCGAGAGCTTTCTTGAAACCCGCAAACCCTATGGCGGCAAGGATTTTCACGCCTTTGCCACCCGCCGGACGGAATCGCTGCGCCCGGCGGTGTTCCTGACCAACTGGCAGAAACTGTTCCCCGCCACACCCGTGGTCCTCGCGCCGCACAGTCAGATCCGCCCGGTCATGACCGGGTTACTGCAGCGGCCCGGCACGCCGCTGCCCGATCTGAACTGGACAGTCCCGCATCACCACGCCAACCCGTCGCTGCGGGTCGAGGATTGTGACCGCATTGCCGCCGCCATGCAGGACCCCGCCATACCACCCGAACAAATTCGCGAAATGTTCCGCGCCGCCTTTCACCACGCAGGTGATACGGATTCAGGCCGCACCGAGACTCGCACCGCGCGGATCGAACGCCATTATGCGCCGCAGAACCAGGCCCTGCTCGAAACCTTCGGCTACGACAACCGCCTGCCGGAACAGGTCGCCTGCACCGTATAAAAAACCGAGATATTTACCGAAGGAGCCAGGGCCAAAGCCCTAGTTTGTGTCCGTTTGAGGCGTCGCAACGACGTCAGCAGGTTAGCGATAAGTAAGCCACGACAGACCTTGCATGGACAAACGACCCAAGGTTTCGGCGCATTCATGGCGCGCCCCCCTCAGCGCACCTTCATCAGCTCTGTATGATGCTCGATCGCGCCGTCGAGGTCGGTGCCATAGTAATGCAGGATGCCCTCTTCGAGCACCGAGGCGTGTTTGCACAGGCGTTTGACCTGTCCCAGGGCGTGGGTCACCATCACGGCGGCGCTGTTTTTCATGCGGGCGGCAAACAGGGCCTCGCTCTTGTGCCGAAACGACGCGTCGCCCACCGCCGTCACCTCGTCCACCAGATAGGTATCGAACGGGATCCCCATCGACACGCCAAAAGCCAGCCGCGATTTCATTCCCGAGGAATAGGTCCGCACCGGCAGGTTGAAATGCTGGCCCAGCTCGGCAAAGTCGGCGACAAATTCCACCAGCGCGTCGGAATCCACGCCATAGACCCGCGCAATAAAGCGGGTGTTCTGCAAGCCGGTCAGATCCGGATGAAAACTGCCTGCAAACCCCACCGGCCATGAGATCGTGCCAGTGCGGATGATTTCGCCGCTGTCAGGCTCCATCGCTCCCGACAGCATGCGCAGCAGACTGGATTTTCCTGCGCCGTTGCGTCCCAGCACCGCCACGGCGGTCCTGGTTGGAAAGATGACGTTGAGGTTGTCGGCGACCACCTTGCGGCGGCCGTCCATCACATACGTCTTGTTGACGTTGCGCAACTCGATCATCTGCCCAAATCCGTTTTGTGACCCGCCGCCGTTGCCGTTACCATGGCTGTCCTCACCGCCGGTCGCGCAGCGAATAATAGATCATCGCGCCAACGCACCAGGTCAGGAACAGGATGCCGCCGATAATCAGCAGCAGCTCGATCCGGCGCGGATATTCCGGGGTTTCAGCCAAAGTCGGGTCGATATAACTGGCCAGATAGCGCAACTGCCGCTGTGCTTCGGCCACCGCGGCATCCCGTGCGGCCAGCGACGACAAAAAGCTTTTTTCAGCGAACTCACGGTCCACTTCCAGCGACTCGTATTCCTCTAGCAGGGTGGAATAGGCCGACTCGCTTGTGCCATCCCCGACCGCTTCTCCGGGCGCGGGTCCGCTGGCACCGCCAAACTGGCTGCGCTCGGCGGTGATCTGCTTGCGGATCGCCTCGATGCGGCCATCCAGTTGCGTCACCCGCGGATCACTGGCGCTGGTGGCGCTGTCCAGCAGGGTCTGACGCGACACCAGCGCCTCGGCAAGCTGGCTTTGCAAGGCGTTGACCACACCCATCTGGCCCTGGATGTCGGCCTGCGGGTCGATGATGCCAGTGCGGTTGCGAAACGCCGTGGTGGCCTGGCGCGTCGCCTTGAGCCGCTCCTGGGCGCGCTCCAGCTCTTCTTCGGCATAGCGGGTGGCGTCAGAGCGCGCGATGGTCGAGAGCTGGTTGATCATCGCGCTGCTGGTGGCAAAGATCGCCCGCGCGATCTTTTGTGCATTGACCGGGTCAAAGGCCACAACCCGCACCTCGATCAGCCCGCTGGAACGGTCGTAGAACACCTTGACCATGCGCTGCCAGTACTCGGCCAGCGCCTCGATCCGCGTGTCATCCCCAAGACCGAAATACGGATCCTCAGGCGCGCTGTAGATCGCGGCAAGATCCAGTTCGGCGTTGATAGCGCGAACCATCTGCTGGCTCTGGATGAATTCGAACAGAATATCGGTATCGGAGGAGCTGGACCCCGACAGTTGGGTGATGCCGCCCAGCAGCTCGATCGCCGAGCCGATTTCCTCGGTGCGTACCGAAAAACCGACATGGCTGGCATATTGATCTTTGGCCACCGTGTAGAGATACCAGCCGACCCCGGCCATCGGTGCCAGCACCCAGATCACAAAGACCAGCAGCAACATCCAGTGCCGTTTGCGCGGGGTCGCATAGGGTGCGGGTGGCGGCAGACTTGCCGGTTTCGCAGCAGTCGGAGCGGGCGGGGCAGGTTTGGCGGCCGCCGGCTGGGCAGGCTTGCCTGCGGCGGGTTTGGCCGCTGCCGCTCCGGGTTGCGCGGGCGCGGGACCCGGCTTGGGCGCAGGTGCCGCGGCCTTCTCGGCGGGTGATGTCGTCGAAGCAGCGCCCGGGGCGGCCTGCTGAACCTGCTTTGCGTCTTCCAACTCAGAACTCTCCGACACTACCACGCAGATGGGTCTGCGTTAGGGCTGTCCTAGCAAACCGGAAGGCGCTATGCCAGTCATCGTGATGACCGACCTGAGTGCCCCCCCCCCCTTGCCCAACCGCGCGGCCCGCCCGCCGCGGCATTTCGTGACGTTGCGGGTGATCGTCGCCCTGATGCTGCGCGAGATGTCCACCACCTACGGGCGGTCGTTCATGGGGTATCTCTGGGCCATCCTCGAACCAGTGGCCGGGATCGCATTGATGAGCTTTTTGTTCGCCTTTGGATTCCGCTCTCCCAGCATTGGTACCAATTTTGCGCTGTTCTTTGCCTCGGGCATCCTGCCGTTCAGTGCCTATATGGACCTGCATGGCAAGGTGTCGGTGGCAGTGCGGTTTTCCAAGCCGCTGCTGTTCTATCCCGGTGTGACTTTTGTCGATGCGCTGATCGCGCGGGTGCTGCTGAACGTGATTACCCAGATCCTGATTTCCACAATCCTGTTCGCCGGGATCATCCAGGCCTTTGACCTTAATGTGATTCTGAACTTGCCCAGTATCGCCCTAGGCTATGCCATGGCGTTCAGTCTGGCGATATCAATCGGCACGCTGAACTGCTATCTGCTGTCGGTTTATCCGCTGTGGGAACGATCCTGGGCGATCCTGAACCGGCCGCTGTTCCTGATCTCGTGCATTTTCTTCACGTTTGACACCGTACCACAGCCCTATCAGGACTGGCTGTGGTGGAACCCGCTGGTGCATGTGGTGGGTCAGACCCGCGCGGGGATCTATGCCACCTATGACGCGTCTTATGTGTCACCGCTGTTTGTGTTTACGGTGTCGGGGGCGGTTCTGGCGCTTGGCCTGATGCTGCTGCGCCGCTATCACCGCGACATTATCAATATGTGATCCCTGCGCCGCGACAGCTCTGCTCAGCTGCGGCGCGGCAGGCTGCGCGACACCCGGCGCAAACCGCTTTGCAGAAGGTCGCGGTAGCGCGACGGCGCCTCGGTTGCCAACAGGTACTGCGCCAGCAGATCGCCCGCCTCCTGGGCCAGATCCACTTCGCTGGCGGCATCCTCCTGCACCACATCTTCAAAGGGCGCCTGCCCGCCCAGAAAATCCTGCGCCAGAGCGGCATTGATCCGTGCATGGATGCGCACCAGCCGGGCCCGCTTGCGATGCGGCAGCAGAAAGCGGCGCTGCGGCACCTCGATCACGCCGGGCGCGGTGTCGAAAAATTCATGAATCCGGACAGTCGCCGCCTCAAGCGACAACCCCCGATGCAGCCACGCCCGTTTCAGAAACCGCGCCGGTTCGATCAGCCCAGTGGGCGGGCTGACATTGCTTGAGGTCACCGTGATCGGCCCCGCCGCCAGCGCTGTGGCGCCCACATGGATCAGGAAGCGGCGCACCGCAGCATCCTCGGGTCGGCCGGGCACCAGCGGCTCGACGATAATCGCGGATTCATCAATGTAGCGGGCCCAGGTCTTGAGCGCCCAGGTATAGTTCAGCACCTTTTTCTCAGCGCGGAAGTCCATCAGCGTCTGGATATCGTCCAGCCAGGGGCCGCCGCCCTTGATATGCTGTTTATAGTCGGATTCGATCCACAGATCCTGACGCCGCATGTAGCAGATAATCCGCACATCAAAGCCACGGCTGCGGATGCTCTGGATCAGACGCTGCCCCAGCAGACTGCGCCCCAGACCGATGAACAGCTCGCTCGACAGGATGACATCGCCGTCACCGTCCAGAAGATGATCCAGCAACACCTCGACCCGGTCAAATTTTTCGCCGTACAGCGCGGCCACCAACAGGGCACAATTGCCCTGATCCGTTGTCGTGTCGTCGGGGTGAAAACCGTAATGCAGCCCCGCCGTGCGCAGGGCGTCGGTGTTGTCCTTCAGATAATCCTGGATGGTGGTCGTGGCGCATTTCGGCATGCCGATATGCAAGAAAACCGTTCTGCTCATGCGTTTGTGCGCCCCTTGATGCCCGGATGGTGTCGCATCCCCCTGCGCCACAGGCAAGCCACAAACACCCCGCATCTGCCGTGCCATCGCTGGCCAAGGCCCGCCCGCGGCCCTATGCTGGACGCGCAGAAACGGGCAAGCGGAAACAAACGGGCATGGGCTGGCGCGGCTATATCGACGACACACGCAAAACCGTGTTCTTCTGGTCGCAAAAGGCGGCCTGCACCACGCTGTTCAACATCCTGGCCGAGAACATCCCCGAACGCCCGGAACAGAAGAAGTTCTTTCACACTCAAAGTCAGCCGCACCAAATCTGTCTGGCGGCAATCCGGCAGCGCGGCTATCGATCGGTCATTCTGGTGCGCCATCCGGCAACCCGGGTGATCAGCGCCTATTTCAACAAATTCTGTCTCTATAACGGCAAAAAACTGCGGGTCCGCGCCGATCTAGAGGTGTTTGCCCAGGCGCTGCACGATAGTTTCTGCGATCTGCACGGGGCGCAGACGCAGAACAATATAATGAGCTTTGAACAGTTCCTCGACACAGTGGCGCACCTGCACGCCACCCGACCGCAGCCGCGCCAGCCGATCAACGGCCATTGGGATACGCAGATCCCGCCCTTTATGGTCGGAATGCCGGGGTTCCGGTATGACCACATCCTGCATCTGGAAAACTTTGACTCAGAGATGACCGCGCTGGCGGCTGAGTTGGATCTGCAATTCCAGCCCCGCACGATGAACCGCACCAAAGTCACCGAGCGCGGGCACAAGGGGTATCTGGGTCAGGTCGAGGCACGCCATGTGGCGGATCACGCCTTTGGCTACCGTAACTTCATCCGCCCGCAGACCCTGCACCGGATCCGCAGGATCTATGGCGGCGATTTTGACACCTTTGGCTATCCGACCGCGCCGGAGGGGTTACGCCCAACCCTGCGCGACCGGATGCAGGCGCTGCTCAGTCAGTCTCTGGTGCCCCCTCCAAAGCGGGCCGGATAGGCCTGCCCCCTTAGAAAAAGCTGAAGTCCTCAAGCCCCAGATCCGCAGCGGCAACCCCCAGAACAGTGATTGTCTGGCCATCATAACTCATGCTGACCCCCGCCTGCCCGTCCAGCGTGACGTCGGTGATCCCCAGCGCGTCGACCCGCCCCTGAAGGCCGGACCCCGGCTCTCCGGTTACGCCGGACATGCGGAACATGTCGCTGCCATCCTCGAAATCGGTGATCAGGTCGGCTTCGCCAGCCGCAAAGGCGTTGAACACAAAGACGTCCGCGCCGCTGCCGCCCGACATGGTATCGTTGCCAGCACCGCCGTTGATCGTATCATCGCCAGTGCCGCCCATGATGTCATCGTCACGACCACCCCCAGCAAGGAAATCGTCGCCGCTGCCGCCGTCGATGGTATCATTCCCCTCACCGCCGCCAGCGCTGTCATTGCCGGCACCGCCCTCGATCACATCCTGGCCAGCACCGCCGCCCATGTCGTCATTGCCATCACCGCCCGTCACGGTGTCATTGCCAAAGGACGCGCCCATCACATCATTGCCGGCACCGCCATCCAGGACATCATTCCCCGCGCCGCCGTTGACCGTATCGTCGCCGGCACCGCCCGACATCACGTCATCGCCCTGACCACCGCCCATGCGGTCATCATCCGCGCCGCCGTCCATCGTATCATCCCCAAGACCGCCGCCCATCTGGTCGTCGCCCGCGCCGCCCAGCAGACTGTCATCGCCGCTTGACGCGGCCATGTTGTCGTCGCCGTCACCGCCCAGCAACGTGTCATTGCCATCGCCGCCCAGCAGACCGTCATCGCCAGCACCGCCCTCTAGCCGGTCATTGCCGTCACCGCCCTCAAGCCGGTCATCGCCGCCCAGCCCCAGCAGGGTGTCGCTGCCATCGGTCCCGATCAGCGTATCGTTGCCGCCAGTGCCCGAGGATGAGGTCAGGTTTAGGCTGTAGGTGCCGCTGAAATTCGACCCAACGGCAACGTAATAAAGCCCGCCCTCATTGGCCAGAAAGGTGATGTCGTTCGAGGATGTATTTGTGTCTACGTCGCGCAGCAGATTGCGGTCACCGTCATAGATTCGCATATCGGTGCGCCCGATGGCACCGGGGCCGCCGTCACCCGCCATCGTGACGGTATAAATCGCCCCGGCCTCGAGCGTCATGCGGAACACGTCGATATCCGTCTCGTAATCCAGTTCGCTGACGACGGGGGCTGTGGTGCTCAGCTCGACCGTGGCGCTGCCAAAGGTGTTGGACACTTCCTCGATATAACCAATCTTGTAGTCGCCGGTGGGGCTACCCACTGGATTGGCATCCAAATAATAGGTTCCCGCGACGGTGGGCGTGTAGATAATCGACGCCACCGTTTGGTTGTTGTTTCCCGAATCATCCAGGAAAGCGCCCGCGCCATCAAAAAGATTCAGGAAGTTGTTATTCAGGCTGCTAACCCCGCCATCACCAGCCATCTGGAACAAGTAACTGACCCCGGTATTCAGGCTGATTTCGAAAAAATCCCGGTCAGAGTCGTAGTCAATGCTGCTCTCGACCAGTTGACCGTTTGCAAGGGTCGAATCCGTGGCCAAGGAATTTGAAATTTCTTCAATCATTTCAATTTTGTATGCGCCAGTGGGACTGCCTACGGGGTTCGCATCAATGAAATACGTCTGCGTCTCTGACGGCGAAACATCCAGAATCGCTGTCTGGCTGTTATTGTTTCCGGAATTTTTCAAATAGGCGCCTGCGTCATCAAAAAGATTAAGGAAGTTGCTGTTCAGGCTGCCAACCCCGCCTGCGCCGCTCATCCGAAAAAAGTAGCCCGACCCCACCTCAAGCTCGACCTCGAAAAAATCACGGTCCCCATCGTAGTCAATCTGGCTGAATATCGTTTCCCCGCCCCCCAGCATCACGTTGGTGGTCAACCCGTTGGCAATCTCCTGGATCAGTTCCAGCTGATAGCTTCCGGTGGGGCTGCCTACGGGGTTCGCATCAATGAAATACGTTTGCGTCTCTGACGGCGTCACGTCCAGAATTGCTGTCTGGCTGTTATTGTTTCCGGAATTTTTCAAATAGGCGCCTGCGTCGTTGAACAGGTTCAGGAAATTACTGTTCAGGCTGCCTGCCCCGCCTGCGCCACTCATCCGGAAGAAATAGCCAAAACCGAGATCCAGATCGGCACGCAGAAAATCGCGGTCTTCGCTGGGCGAGATATCCCCCAGAAACCTGTCGCCCGGTGAAATTATGTATTGCGTGCCCAGACTGCCCAGAGCGTCGGTGGTTTCCTGAATATCTGCCATTTCAATATACCTTCCAAAAGATTCGCGCTTCAACGCCTCCAGAAAGGAATAGGCCGCGATCCAAGTCAATTGATCGTTTTATGAATTGGCGCAAAATACCGGTCCACAATAGGACGCACGATTGTTTTGCCCGGCCGGACATGCCTGACGGCCGGGCAAAGTTCTTCAGAGGAAGGTGAAGTCCTCGACCCCGAGAGCGGCGGCGCTGACGCCGGTGAGCAGGATCTCGTGACCCGCGTAGGTCATGCTGACCCCGGCTTCGCCTTCGATGGTGACATCGGTGATGTTCAACGCATCAACCCGGCCCTGAAGCCCGGTGCCCGGTGCGTTCATAATCCCGGTCATGCGGAAACTGTCGCTGCCATCCTCGAAATTCAGGATCCGGTCGACTTCGCCGCTGACAAAATCGTTGAACACAAAGACATCCGATCCCGTGCCACCATCGAGTGTATCATTCCCCGCGCCGCCATTGATCGTGTCATTGCCGGTGCCACCCAGCACCACGTCGTTGCGCCCGCCGCCAGCAAGAAAGTCGTTGCCCGCGCCGCCATCCACGCTGTCGTTGCCCTCACCCGCGCCGATGGCGTCATCGCCGCCTTCGCCCAGCAGGGTGTCGCGGCCCGTACCGCCACCCAGGCTGTCGTCGCCGCCACGGCCCTCGACCCGGTCATTGCCAAAGCTGGCCCCCATGGTGTCGTCGCCTTCGCCGCCGATCAGCGTGTCGTTACCGGGGCCGCCGTTGACCACGTCATTGCCGGTGCCGCCATCGGCATCGTCATCACCCTGACCCGCGCCGATGACGTCATTGCCCGATCCGCCAAGGATGGTGTCATTGCCGGTGCCACCGCCGATACTGTCGTTGCCCGCACCGCCATCAACCACATCATCGCCATCCGAGGCCGAGATGTTGTCGTTGCCACCTGCGCCGTTCAGCGTGTCATTGCCAGCGCCCCCCGCCACCGTGTCGTTGTTGGCGGTGCCGGTCAGCGTGTCGTCACCATCGGTGCCGGGGACCAGTTCGCCGGGGGCATCGTTGCTTTCTTCCTCTTCCTCGAACAGGTCTGCCGCAGCCACCGTGCCGTCGTTGAATTCAAAGAACTCCACAGCCACAAAGATATCCGTACCCTGCGAAGAGACGATGCGGATCGACCCGTCAGTCTGTTCGGTCGCGGTGGCGTCGGTGCGGTTCACCGCCAGCACTGCGGTATCCGTGCCAAACCCGGCATCAACGGTGTCATTGCCCAGACCACCAGTGATGGTGTCGTCGCCCGCATCCGTGGTCAGGCGGTTGTTGTCGGCATTCCCGGTCACCAGCGCCGAGACCAGGCCGACCAGCTGGTAATTTTCGATCGACACCAGCGTGTCGACATTCTGGTCGGCAAACTCCAGACCGTATTGTTCGCCCGTGGTCAGGTTGGCGACAAGCGTATAAGCGTCGGCGGCCGTGCCCGTAACATCGGTGAACAGCGTATCGACCCCGGCCCCGCCGTCAAAGACATCGGTGCCGCCCTCGTTCACGAAGAAATCGTTGCCGGCCCCGCCGGTCAGGCTGTCGTTGCCTGCGCCGTCGTTCAGGTAATCATCGCCCGCGCCGCCGACAATCGTGTCATTGCCAGCCTCGCCATAGAACCGCACGCCACCGGCAACGCCGCCCGCCGCCATGCTGTCGGCAAAGGCCGAGCCGCGGATCTGGTCGATCCCGCTAAAGCGGTCGGTAAAGCCTTGGGTGTCGATCACCGTGCCGGCCCCCATGTTGGCCGTGATGCCGCTGCCATTGCCGCCATAGTATTCGGCCTCGTAGCTGTAGTTCAGCTCGTCAAAGCCACCGCCGCCATGGACCGTGTCGGCCCCGCCCAGCGGCGCATAGCCTTCGTAATGATCCGCGTCAGAGCCGGTGATCAGGTCGCCGTCGCCGGAGCCTTCGAAATAATTGGCATAGGTGAAGGTGTCGTTCACAGCGCCTGCCGTCCCGCTGACAGCGGTGCCGGTGCCGTTGGCCCCAACAACAATGGTAAGCCCGCCAATGCCCGACAGCGGGCCATAGCTGATGTCGAGTCCGGCATCGTTTGCATAAAGTGCGGCATGGCCGAGGATGGTGTCGCTGCCCAGACCGGGGCGGATGTAGTCACCATACCCCTGTGTCGCGGCATCCCCGCCCGAAGCGTCGAGCAGGTCATTGCCATCCCCGCCATCAAGCCGGTCGCGCCCGTCGCCGCCAATCAGCGTATCGTTGCCTGAATCCCCCTCAAGCCGGTCATCGCCACCGCGCCCGACGAGGCTGTCGTTGCCGCCCTCGCCTTCGAACCGTTCGTCCGCGCCGGTTCCCAGGATCACGTCGTTGCCGTAGCGCGAGCCACGGATATATTCGATGCTGGTCAGCGTATCGGTAAAGCCAAAGCCGTCCCAGGTGCCGGTGGCGGTGCCTGCGACAAGATCGACCGTAACCGCATCCACTCCGCTGCGGTCATAGCGCACGCGGTCGAACCCGCCGCCGCCGTCCACGGTGTCGTTGCCCCGTTCGGTGATAAAGCTTTCGTCGCGGTCGCTGCCGGTCAGACGGTCGGCAAAATCGGTGGCGCGGATTTCCAGCCGGGCAGGGCCGCTGACGTTGATCTGGTCGGTAAAGCCCAGCCCGTCATTGCTGACCACGCCGGTGGCGAGGTTCATCACCAGACCCTGATTGGCCCCGTTGACCCCATCCCAGTTAAAAAACAGCCGCATGCTCTCGTTCAGGGTCAGGTTGTAGACGTCGCGCCCCGCACCGCCACCAATCGTGATCCAGGTGCCAAGGGCTGTGGTGATGTTGAACGCGTCATTGCCCCGCGATCCGACAATCCCCAGACCGCCATCCGGCGCGGTCAGGGCCGCTGCCGCATTCTGGTAAGTGTCGGTAAAGCCCGCCCCCACAACGCTGACGCTGCCCGCGCCGGTATCTGCGGTCACGGTAAGCGGCCCCGCCACGCGATCATATTCGATCTCGTAATAGCTGTTGCTGTCGGCCCCGCCGAAGACAATCGTGTCATTGCCCTGGGTGCCGTGGATCCGGTCATAGCCGTCATTGGCGCCGGGGTTGATCGTGTCGGCGTTGTTGCCGCCGATCAGCTCATCGTCGCCCCCTGTCCCGGTCAGGATCACCGACGTGGTCAGGAATTGCGAAAAATATTCGAAATCGTCCATCTCGAACGGATCGGTCGCACCACTGGCGTCGATGATGATATTCCCCGATGACGACATCAGCGCGCCCAGCGGGGCAAAATTATCGTCCTCGGTTGCCGCGACAGCGGCTTGTTCAAATGCAACCAGAGACCAGGCGATGTTGCTAAAGGTGGCAAGGGTGTTCGTGCCTTCGCGGATGGTCATGCTGGTGATCGTGCCACCGGCGGGTTCGCCGTTCTGAAGCGCAAAACCCGTCCCGGTCAGGGTCGTCAGCACCCCGGTATCCGGATTGCGCACCACGATTTCCGTACTGGACGCGCTGATGACATCAAGGTCCCCATCACCGGGCTGAAAAAATCCATCCGAAAGGAAATCGCTATTGGTGCCAAAATAGGTGATATTCATAATCATTTCCTCCAAAACTGCATTTGACCGCCCCGATATAACGGGGGAGTTTTACAGGTGCATGAATTCATATCGCGACTTCGGTCGCAAGGAAAAAATCCCTGAAATGCCCGTCGCAGGGCGCACCTCTGAACCCGCCGCTGAGCAGGCCCGGTGTCTAAGGTTCGGGGTGTGACGCGGCAACCGGGGCGTCAGACAAAGACAAAATCACCGGTCCCGAGATCAGCCGCAGCCACGCCCACAACCCCGATCACATGCCCCTCCCAGGTCAGTGTCACCCCGGCCTGGCCGTCGATCAGTGCATCAGTAATCATCAGCGCATCGACCCGGCCCTGAAGCCCGGTTCCGGGGGCGTTCTGCACCCCGGTCATGCGGAAACTGTCTAATCCGGCGGTGAAATCGGTGATCAAATCATATTCTCCGGCCACAAAGGCGTTGAACACAAACACATCCGCGCCGCCACCGCCCGTCAGCGTGTCATCCCCAGCCCCACCGTTCAGCGTGTCGCGACCAGTGCCGCCGTTGATATCGTCGTTGCGCCCGCCACCGGCCAGGAAATCACGACCATCGCCGCCGGTGATGCGGTCATCGCCTTCGCCACCGCCGATGCTGTCGTTCCCGGTGCCACCGTCCAGCGTGTCGCGCCCCGCGCCGCCACCCAGACTGTCACCCCCCGCACCGCCCCGGACAAAATCGTTGCCAAAGCTGGCGCCCATGGTGTCGTTGCCCGCCCCGCCATCCAACGTGTCGTTGCCAGCGCCGCCGTTGACGATGTCATCGCCTTCGCCACCGGCTGCACTGTCATCGCCCTGACCGGCACCGATGGTGTCATTGCCCGCCCCGCCGTCCAGTGTGTCGCTCCCGGTGCCACCACCGATCTGGTCGTCACCGCCGCCGCCGTCGATCCTGTCGTTGCCATCCGAACCCGAGAGGTTGTCGTGCCCCTCGTGCCCCTCCAGCCTGTCATCACCTGCGCCCCCGGCGAGAGTGTCATCGCTGCTGGTGCCCTCCAGCCAGTCCGCCCGGTCAGTGCCGATCCGCAGCACACCGGGCCGCCCCGGGCCACCGATCGGCAGATCGCCATAGGCCAGCAGCGCATCGGTGAACTGGAACCGCTCGATATCATCGGAATAAACGTCGCTGCCCATAGCCGAGACGATCTGCACCGATGCCCCCCGGATCGTGATCACCACATCCGCCAGCATCACACCAAGGATCGCGGTATCAGTTCCACCGCCGCCGATCAGGCTGTCATCCCCCAGACCACCGGTCAGGGTGTCATCGCCGCCTTCGCCATAAAGAGTGTCGCCCCCGGCGCCACCGGTCAGGCTGTCCCCCCGCGCCGAGCCATAGATACCTTCGACATTGATCAGGGTGTGAACAAAGGCCTGACCAGCCCAGGTGCCTGTGGCGGTGCCCAGCCCCAGATCGACAGTCACCGCGCCTGCTGCGGGATCATCGTAGTGCACCCAATCGCGCCCCGCCCCGCCGTCCAGCGTGTCATCGCCTGCCATCAGCGTGTAAAACTGCTCGGCCGGGCCATGGCCAGTGATGTCGTCGGCCTGCATGGTGGCGATCAGATGCGTGACACGGCCAGTCAGAATGTCAGAAAAGCCAAAGCCGTCATTGGCGATGATACCGCTGCCCAGATCAGCGACAATGCCGCTGGTGCTGCGTGGGTCGCTGTAATCCAGCCCGACGCTGGCGCTGCCGGTTGTCGGCAGGTGAAAGGTGTCGTTGCCCTCAAGCCCGACCACGGTGATGCTGCCCGCAAAGCTATTTGTCGCAGTGATCACATCATCGCTGAAGGTGCCGCCAATCAGCAGGTTCATCGGCCGGATATCCGCCACGGTGGTGATGCCGTTGACACCCTTGTCGATGATGCCGTTGGTCCCCGGCCCGCCGATGTTGACGCTGATCCCGGCATCCAGATCGTAATGCAGCAAGGCGATGTCCAGGCTACCGGTTCCAGGCAGCGCAATGGTGTCATTCCCCGGCCCCGCCAGCAGGCTGTCGGAGCCCATCCCGCTGTGGGCCCAACTGCCCGGATTCAACAGATCGTCACCATCGAGGGCTGTGATCAGGTCCGCGCCCGCCGCCCCTGACAGCGTGTCGTTGCCGGTGCTGCCAACGATGATATCGTTCTGCGTCAGTCGCACCCCCGGCAGGCCACCCAGAGCGATTTCGGCTCCGGCGGCAAAACCGCCCGAGGTCACGTCACGCACCGCGGTGATGCTGGCCAGAAAGGTGGCAAAGCCCGCCGCGTCAGCCACGCCGATCGGATCCCCCCCCAGCGGCACCAGATAACGGCCCAGATCCGGCCCCAGATCAATCTGATAGGCGACGCTGGTCTGCCCCGCCCCCCAGTTGAGTGTGACCACACTGTCGCTGCGTGTGCTCTCAGGGATCACCGCCCCGCCCAGCAACAGGGTATACAACCCCGCGCCCGCCAGCGTCACCGGCGTCGCCATCCCCGTCCCCTGCGGGTCGGCGTAGCTATAGGTCACGCTGTTGACCGCAGGCGCCATCACAATCGCCAGCTCAGAAAAGGCGAAATCCTGCACCCCCGTCACAGGGCGATAGAAATAAGCATCAAGCGTGTAGGTGGTCATGGCAATCCTCGGCCTGCATTGGTTCGAAAAGTGGCGGGGGTCAAAAGGGACGGAGGTTCGAAAAAGGGCGTGACCGATACAAGGGTCATAAGCCGCCCTAAGCAATCAGGGCAGCAACCTCTGTTTCAGCTCGCAACAGCCCCCTGAGAAAGGCCGACGGAGCCCCCCAGACGGCCCCGGGGAATTACCCCCAGTACTCAGCCAAACAGGAAGTCGTCCGCGTCAAGCTGCGCCATGGTCACGCCTGCGATCATGATGGTGTGGCCCGCAATAGTCATGGTGACACCGGCGCCCTCGTAAATCTCGGTATTCTCGAAACTCAGGGCGGAAAAGCTCTGCACACCGACCAGGCGGATCAGGTCCTCGCCGATGGTGAAATCGTCGATCGTGTCAACCTCGCCCACCCGCAGCCCGTTAAAGATAAAGAGATCCTCTCCGGCACCGCCTGCAAGCGTGTCGTTCCCGGTGCCGCCGTTGATTGTGTCCGCGTCGTGGCCGCCGACAATCAGGTCATTCCGCCCGCCGCCTGCCAGGAAATTCGACCCTGCAACACCGTAAATCACATCGTCGCCTTCACCGCCGCCAACAATATCGTTGCCCTCGCCGGCATGGATCGTGTCACGCCCGGCACCACCCCCAAGAGAATCGTCGCCCGAACCGCCATACACCTCGTCATGGCCAAAACTGCCGCCGACAGTGTCGTCACCGGACATGCCGTCCAGCAGATCATTGCCCGCACCACCGTTGACGATATCGTTGCCCGATCCCGCCAGCACAGAGTCGTCACCATCGCCACCGCCGATCGTATCAGTCCCCGCACCGCCATAGATCAGGTCATCACCGGTGCCGCCACCAAGGGCATCATTGCCATCGCCACCGTCGACCAGATCGTTGCCCGGACCACCGCCAAGCTGATCCTCGCCAAAGTCACCCTCGATATCGTCATTGCCTGCGCCACCGCCCAGCCGGTCGTCACCCTCACCGCCGTCGATCACGTCATCACCGCCGCCGCCCTGGATCAGGTCACCGCCAGAGCCACCGCGCAGGGTCTCGTCATCCGCACCACCGGTCAATACAACCGGCGGATCCGGCAGGGTGCCGACAGTCACCACCTCAACCGTGTTGCCGACCTGCGTGACGACAAATTCGGCCACGCTGAAATTGCCGTACAGCGTTGTCACCGCCTCGGCCACACCGTCCCCGTTGGTGTCAACCGTCAGCACCGCAGTGGTCGCATTGGCCACAACGCTGAACGCCGAAACATCAAAGCTTTCGCGATAGATCAGCAGATCGTTGTCGCCCCAGCCATAGATCACGTCATTGTCGACCTCGTCGAGATCGCCGGTGATCGTGTCACGCCCGCCCGCCAGATCGACGATTTGCGGCGCAATGTTGAGGTACAGGATATCATCCTCGTCCGTGCCAAAGACATTGACGAAACTGCCGGTGGCCTGGATCTCGGACCCGGCGAGGTTGCCGACAAAGATACCGGAATCGTAGGCGCTGTCCCCGGTGTCCGCGATGCCGATCACCACGGTGTTGGTGCCATCCTGCACCGGCGCCAACACCGTCAGCAGGGTCGAAAATCCGTCATATTCGGTGTCGAATGTGTCACCGCCATTGGAAAAGAAGTTGCCGGCGGTGTTGATGCTTTCGCCGACGATGGCCAGCGGCTGGCCGGGGTCGTTGTTGAACAGCGCATAGTTCACGCCGTTCACATAGACCGCCGCGATATCCACAAAAGAGCTGTCGGCAAATTCCGGAAATTCGTCCGAACCAAAGAACACGTTGAAGCTGAGCGTGGTCAACCCGTCCAGTTCGCTGGAGTCAAAGGTAAACGTCAGCACAGCGGCGTCGTTGGTGCCGCCCGCATCGTCAAAGGCCCCTGCCACAGCCGCGTCCAGCAGAGCGTTGCCAGCCGTGCCATGGTTCACGGTAAAGCTGCCCGAGGTGTTTTCCGAACCGGGGCCACCGCCAGAGGACAGGAATACGCCGTTTTCGATCCCGACCGAGATCGTGCCATCGGTGATCACATGGCCATCCGGCAGCAGGCCGATCGCCTCGGGGGCACCGACATAATCAATGCTGCTGAGCGTGACGCCTCCACCGGCGAACAGCACCTCCCCAATCGCCGGATCGCTGCGGCTGGAAATGGCATCACCAACCGGCGAGCGGACGCCGGTCAGCGTCTCACCCGGGTCACCGCCGTCGACGGTGTCGGTGCCGCCATCGGTGATGGTATCCTCGGGCTCGGGAGAGGCAAGTTGCGCCAGTTCGGTGCTACTTAGGGTCACATCGGAAAAGATATACGTCTCGATCCCGGCAAAGCTGTCGTCGCCATCATCCGAAACAATGCGGAACCCGCTATCGGTGCTGTAAATCGTCGTGTCGAGCAGGCTGGCCGACACTGTTGTGGTGTCGCTGCCCGCCCCGCCGATGATCACATCGTTGCCCAGCCCGCCGGACAGGTTGTCCGAGCCGCTGCCGCCAGTGAGCGTATCCGCCAGATCCGACCCCTGCACCGCCTCGATCCCGGAAAATTCCGACACGTCTGACTCCACGGTGACACGTCCAGATCCGACCCCGTCAAAGACCAGCGACATGCCGCTGCCCAGCGATGCCCCGCTCAGCGTATCCGACCCGGTGCCACCGACCAGAGTGTCGGCCCCTGAACCAAGCAGTAGGGTGTCGTTTTCACCCTCGCCCTGCAACAGGTCATTGCCCGCGCCGCCCGACAGCGTATCGTTGCCCAGACCACCCGAAAAAATCTCGTTGCCGGCAGCGCCGGTCATCACATCGCCCAGCAACGTGCCCACCACCGCCTCGATCCCGAAGAACCGGCTGGTGCCATCATAGTCGACACTGCCCTCACCCACCCCGGTATAAGTCACCGTGATTCCGCTGGTATCCAGGATATCCAGCGACACGGCGCTGGCATCCAGCGTGTCGATTGAACTGTCGGACGCCGCATCCTCCAGCAGGTATCCGGCCAGAGTATCGCTGCCGGCGCTGATCAGCAGGGTGTCCGACCCGTCGCCGCCGAACAGCCCATCATTGCCGTCACCACCATCCAGCGTGTCATTGCCCGCGCCGCCCAGCAGAATATCATTCGCGCTAAGCCCCAGCAGCAGATCGTTGCCGCCATTGCCAAACATCAGGTCGACATCCGATGACCCGTTCAGCGTATCATTGCCATCCGTGCCGTTGACCACCTGCTGCTGCCGCACCAGCGCGGCCGGGTCTGCGGGTTTGGCATCGGGCTGGGTTTCGGCATCGGGGATCATCCCCTTTTGAATCATCGACATGCTGCTCTCTTTTCTCAACCGTCCGGCAGAAATCTTGCCGGGACACTTCCCTCACCCCTGCTGTGACACAAGAGTGTGTTTTTTTGTTGCGGAAATCGTAGGGAGAGTAGGGCCCGGCTGTCAAACGCCAAAGCGCCGGGCCGGAACGAAAGCGGCAGAGCGATTCCCCCCGGCCACAGCGCGTGGCTCACGTGCGTACCGCCAACCCAGTGCATCCCGCACAACATGCCAACGCCGCCCAGCCATTCTGTCAGTGCCTGTTTCGCCGCGAAATCCCGCGGCGTGAGGGCCCGCCCTCAGACAAAGATAAAATCCGAACTGTCCAGCTGCGCCGCCGTCACCCCCTCAAGCACGATGACATGACCGCCATAGGCCAGCTGCACGCCATTGTCGGTCCCAGTGATTTCCAGCGCATCGACATACCCGCCGAGCCCCGAGCCCGGCGCGTTCTGCACACCGCTCAGCCGGATCGTGTCAATGCCGTTCTGAAAATCGGTGACCACGTCGCGTTCCCCGACCACCAGCGCGTTAAAGATAAACAGATCGGCGCCCGCATCCCCCGACAACGTGTCATTCCCGGCGCCACCATTGATCCGGTCAGCACCGGTGCCGCCCTCAATCACGTCGTCGCGCCCACCGCCTGCCAGGAAATCGTCACCGCTGCCGCCCAGCACGGTATCGTCCCCCTCACCAGCGCCAATCGCATCGTCGCCCGCGCCGCCGTCCAGATAATCCCGGCCGGTGCCACCGCCGAGGGAATCGTCCCCATTTTCACCAAAAACCGTATCGTTGTTAAAACCGGCGCCGATGGTATCATCCCCGTCACCGCCCCGGATCAGATCGTCACCCGCACCGCCGTTGACAATATCATGGCCAGCGCCGCCCGTGGCCTGATCGTCACCCTGCCCGGCGCCGATGGTGTCGTTGTCATCGCCGCCGTCGATCACATCGCTGCCGGTTCCGCCGCCGATGGCGTCACGCCCCGATCCGCCGGATACAGTGTCGTTTCCGTCCGATCCGGCCAGATTATCGTCACCGCCAAGGCCGTTGATCACGTCATCGCCGCCCTGCCCCGCCAGCGTATCGGGTCCGTTGGTCCCGGTCAGCGTATCCGCCCCGGACGTCCCTTGTTGCAGGATGCCACCACCGCCCTCGGGGTTCAGCAACGCCTCGGCGCTGACCCTGCTGTCGGCAAAGACAAAAACCTCGACTCCGGTATAATCGTCGGTGCCCAGGGCCGACACGATGCGCACGCCGCCGCCCGCCAGCGCCGTGGCGGTCACACTGGCCCGGGTCACCCCCAGCGTCACGGTATCCGAGCCTGCACCGCCCTGACTGGTATCATCGCCCGCTCCTTCGACAAAGATGTCATCCCCTTCGCCCCCGTCGACAAGATCATTGCCAGCACCACCGGTCAGATGGTCGCTACCGCCACCGCCGCGCAGCGTGTCATCACCGGCAAGCCCGTCAATTATATCCCCGCCATCGGTTCCGGTCAGGTCGTCGTCCCCCGCCGTGGGCACGCCGGCCAGGCCCAAAAGCGCAGTTGCGCTGACGGTGCCGTCGGTGAACTCAAAAAACTCGATATTGCTGTAGCTGTCTGTGCCCTGCCCCGACACCACCTCGATCGACGTGCCTTGCTGCGTTGCGGTCGCACTGGCCCACGCCACGTTCATCACTGCGGTATCAGTCCCTGTACCGCCGTTGATCGTGTCATTGCCCGTACCGCCAGTGATCCGGTTGTCGGCGCTGTTGCCGATGATGTTGTCCGCCCCCGAGCCGCCGATCACATCCTCGATCACCGTGCCGCGGGCCACCGACAGACCACCCACGACGCCGCCCACGTTCGAGACGGATTGCGCCCGCAGGTCGATACGCTGCGCCACGTTCACCGGGCTCAGATCCAGCGTATCGATGCCGTCAGTGTCAAACAGCGTCAGCGCCACATCCGCCCCGGCATAAAACCCCGATCCGGCGCTGTCGCCGTCAAACAGGATACCCATAAGCGTGCCCATCCAGCCGCCGACGTTCGAATTTGCGCCCCAGACGGTGTTCCCCTGATAGGCTTGGGTCACGCCATACAGATCCTTCACCGCCACCAGATCGGCCAGCATCGGTGTTAGTATCGCCAGATCGCCGCCTGCCACGGTCGGATTGTCCTCGGGGCTGAAATAGCTCATCACCGACAGCAATGTGCTGTCGTTGCGATACAGGTTGTCGTCGCCGTAAACCGCCACACCATCATAGGGTCCGGCATGTCCCAGACCCAGCGCATGACCTATTTCGTGCAGATAGGTCTGATAGGAATAGCTGTCGATTGTGGTGCCGTTCTGGCTCAGCCACGCCGTGCTGACATTGACCGACGCGGCGGGCAATCTGTTGGCAAAATCGGGCGTGCTTATTCCGGTGTCAGTATCGTTGTTGTTCGGTCCGGCAAAGGCGCCGCTCTGATTGTCATCAAAATAGATGTCAGGCGTCAGACTGGTGGTGGCAATAAATTCCAGCCCGGTGGCGATCTCCCAGGCTTCCAGGGCCCAAAGGGCCAGTTGCTTGCCTGCAGAGGTGAGATTGCTGAAATTATAGCTGACCTGTTCCCCGGATGTCGCGTCCAGCCGGATCGGGGCCGAGGCCCCCCAGTCAATCTGTGTGATATAGGTGGCAACCTGATCCACGCTAAAGACATCGGTGCTGGTCTGAAGGTGGTAATTGCCCGCCTCGGTGCTGCTGAATGACTGCACCTCAAGGTAGTAGGTGCCGCTGGTCGACGCGGTGTATTCGATGGCGGAAAAGTAATTTCCCAGGCTCGATGCCAGATCATCATTGGTGGCAAGCTGCCCACCAGTACTGCTGCGCAGGGTCAGCAGTGTATCGTCCAGCCCCAGCGTGGCGCCATCGACCCCGAAGGCGACAAAAACATACTCTTCGCCCGCCTCAAGACTGATTTCGACCCAATCACGGTCACTGGCGGTGTTAAGTGATCCCGCGAACGTCTCTCCGACAGCGACAACATAGGCGGTATTGGTGCCCCCGGCAGCATCGGCCCCCTCGCTCAGATCCGCCTTTGAGACGGCATGCGCCACCAACCCTGACCCCTCAGAGCCAGCCAGGCCGGGCAGCGGTTTGTCAGTGGCAGCGCGCAGCATCACCTGATCAAGAGAAGTACAAAGAACACACATTATGGGGACGCCTGCCTTGGATGATATCGGATCAAGTCCTACCCGGAATAGGCTGCGCTGACCACACCCGCAACGCAGCACCCCGGCTGGCGTTCGCTGCGAAAGACGTCACATTCAGAACAGAAAGTCACTGAGGTCCAGGTCATCGGCCGACATCCCGTCCAGCACGATCAGATGCCCGCCATAGCGGATTTCGACACCATCGCCTGCATCCGTGATATCGAGCGCGTCGAACCGCGCCGCCTTGGTCGCGCCCGCCACCCCCGACAGGCGCAGAACGTCAGCGCCAGTGCCAAAATCGGTGATCACATCGACTTCACCAGCGATGAACTGATTAAACACAAAGACGTCCGCCCCCGCGCCGCCGGTCAGCGTGTCATTGCCGGTGCCGCCGTTCAGGGTGTCCTGCCCGTCCTCGCCCAGCAGCAGGTCGTGACGCCCGCCACCAGCCAGGAAATCGTGACCTTCGCCGCCTTTGACGGTGTCGTCTCCTTCGCCGCCGCCCAGCGTGTCATTGCCGGGCCCTCCGGTCAGCCGGTCGCGCCCGGAGCCGCCGCCGATGTTGTCGTTGCCGTCCTCACCCTGCACGGTGTCGTTGCCAAAGCTGCCCGCTAGCACATCGTCACCTGCTCCACCTTCGATCAGGTCGTCGCCGGGGCCACCACTGGCCACATCCTTGCCATCGCCCCCTTCGATTTCATCATTGCCCTGCCCGCCGCCCAGCGTGTCATTGCCGTCCTGACCCTTGATCGTGTCATTGCCGGTGCCACCGCCGATATTGTCATGACCGTCGCCGCCCCAGACGGCATCGTTTCCACCCGAGGCGGCGATATTGTCGTTCCCGGCATTGCCGCGCAACAGGTCGTGCCCGTCGCGCCCCAGCATGATATCCGCCCCGGACCCACCAGTCAGTGTATCGTCGCTGTCACTGCCTTCGACCATAGTGCCGCCGGCCTGTGGCTTGGGCGTGGTGTCCGGCTGCGGTTCAGGGTCTGGCACCGGGGTGGGATCGGGATCGACATTGACGGGCAGGGCGGGTACGGGCAGAGCGGGGGACCCCGGCACCGTGTCGGGAAACGGATCAGGATCAACCTCGGCTGCAGCGACAAGCAGCGGACCGGTCACCACCCGGACGTGGGACAACAACGGCGGCAACAGCTGCGCGACCGCCCCGGCATCCAGACCGCGGCCGTCATGGCCGCGCAATTCCAACTCTTCGTCGCCAAAGCGCAATACTGCGCCCCAGCTTGTGGTCTGCACTGTGATCTGGTCCGCAGAATACAGAAACGCCCAGCCCGACAGGTCCAGAACATCCTGTGCAGGGTCGATATCCGCGATCACATCGCGCTGCCCGTCCGGGCGCAACACAAAGGTATCCGCCCCCGCTCCGCCGACCAGCCGGTCAGATCCGGTGCCATCCGCCAATATGTCGTCTCCTGCCCCACCCGTGATTGTGCCGTTGCCAGCACCCAGGGACAGCATATCGTCGCCGTCACCGCCGGTCAGCCCGCCGGATGCCGCATGGGCCACCAGCCCCGGCGATGCGAAATCATAGCGAAACAGGCTCGCTCCGGGTTCGTTCGCTGCGGTCACCAGCACCTCGAACCCGCCCGTCACCGCCTGCGCGCCAAGCGCAGAAACCCCGGCCAGCGCCGTCGCATCGCTATCGGCAAGGCTCTGAACATGGACAAGCCAGCCCTGAGGGGTGAGGCGGAACAGGCTGACGCCATCGTCACTGCCCGCCACCAACACAAAGACATGCCCCTCCACCGTCACCACCTCAAGCTGTGCGGCCCCGGCAAAGCGGGTGTTCAGATCGTCAATCACCTGATCGACGGCACGCAGGGTGCCATTGTCGGCCACCTCAAGCACCGTCAGGCTGGAACTGCCCGAGGCCGCGACAATCAGGAAATCGCGACCGTTGATCTCGGCACTGTCCAGCGCTGTGACAGTCTGCACCGGCAGGCTCTGATCACGGCCCAGATGCACAACCTCGCTCAGCGCGCCGCCCGCCCCAATGCGATAACCGCTCAGCCCGTGTTCGCTGGCTGATCCGGCATAAAGGAAACTGCCGGAATTAGTCTCGATCACGGTCAGATCACTGGGTTTATCCAGATATGCGGCATCGGTGTCCGCGCGCACCTGCCGCGCCCCCAGCGTGCCGTTCGCGTTCACGACAAAGCTGGTGATCCCGCTGCCGTTCTGCGGCGCGACAAACAGCAGTGACTGACCGTTGATCCCGGCGGCAAGTACGCTGGCGGCCTGCGCCTGCAACGCGCCAGTGCCCAGATAGGCCAGATGACCGCTGACATCCCCGGCGGCCCAGGCCTGCTGCGCCATGCCGATCACCGCGGTGGGCAGACTGCCCGCCGCGCCTTCGACATTCACCGCGATACGGGATTCGGGCGTATGCCAGATCGTTCCCACAATCTGCGCCGCACCTGCACCGGTGACATTCACCGTCTGCGTCGCGCCAAATGTATGATCGGTGACGGCCAGCCGAAGGCCTGCCGCAGTCTCGATCCGTGTTAGTGTGACGGTGCTGGACGGGGCCGCAAAGCTGCCCGTCAGACTCGTTCCCAAATGCTGCAATCCCGTCGGCACTGCCCGTTACCCCATGCGTGCCCCCACGCACTGGGATTGATGCCAAACGGCTGCGGTATGAGATTTACCGGAACGTGTCCAAATCGCGTTTCTTACGCGCAATTCTTTTCAAAACCGCATCAAAGCTGCGGTATGTCCCGCTGGGGAACAGGACCGATCATGCGGGCCAGAGAGGTCAGGTTGCACATTCTGGCCCCAGATTCAGATCATCGCTTCAGGGAAGAGGGGTAGCACCGATCAGCGCATCCAGAAATTGGCTCAGGGCCGCCTGATCCGGCGCGGCGCCCCGGCGCATCATCGCACGGTGCGCGCCCTGCTGCGTGACCCCGTCGGCCTGTACGGTGTCGATCCGCGCGGTGATGCTCACGCCGCTCAGCTTTTGCACCACAAGGCGCAGCTCGCTCCCTTCGGTGACGCGGGCATCAGGATAGGCGACCGCCAGCCGCTGAAGAAACAGCGCACAGAGCCCGTCAGGCAGCGCGGTCTTGGCTCCCTCAGTCCCACAGGTGGCGGTCAGCTGGCGGGGGGAGTTGCCCATCGCCTCAGCCCCGGCCCCACCTGAAAATATCATCCAGAGCGACGTCAGAGTCACAAACATCGGCCTGAACCGCATAACATCGCCCCTGTTCTGAGTGTTTCGCGTGCGAAACATTTGACCAATTGGTCAAATTTATTCGCCTTGTTTGCGCAGATCGTCAAACGCCCGCAAACGGCCAATCAACGCGCCCATCTGATCCACAGGGATCATGTTCGGCCCGTCGCTGGGGGCGTTGTCCGGGTCTTCATGCGTTTCGATAAACAGCGCAGACACCCCCACAGCGCAGGCCGCTCGCGCCAGCACCGGAGCGAATTCGCGCTGCCCGCCAGAGGTCGCGCCCTGTCCGCCGGGTTGCTGCACCGAATGGGTGGCGTCAAACACCACCGGATACCCCGTCGCAGCCATGGTGGGCAGACAGCGGAAATCGCTGACCAGCGTGTTATACCCGAACGAGGTGCCCCGATCACAGAGCAGGATCCGCTCATTGCCGGTGCTCGCCACCTTGGCAGCGACATTGGCCATGTCCCAAGGGGCCAGGAACTGCCCCTTCTTGATGTTGATGGCGCGCCCGGTTTCGCCTGCTGCCAGCAACAGGTCGGTCTGACGGCACAGGAACGCCGGGATCTGCAACACGTCACAGACCTGCGCGGCCGGGGCGCAATGGTCGGGCAGGTGCACATCCGTCAGCACCGGGCAGCCGAATTCGTCCCGGATGCGGCGCAGAATGTCCAGACCGGCCTCCATGCCCAGGCCGCGCATGCTGCCCAGAGAAGACCGGTTCGCCTTGTCGTAGCTCGCCTTAAAGATAAAGCGGGTGCCAGTTGGCGCGCAGGCCTCGGCAATCCGTTCCGCCATCATCCGCGCGTGATCGAGGCTTTCCAATTGGCAGGGCCCGGTGATCAGGGCAAAGGGCGCAGCGCCGCCGATGGCAATATCGCCGACGGTCACGGTGCGGGTGTTCAGGATATCCATCATAGCTCCTTCAGGGCGGCGTTGATCCGGACAACGTCTTCGGGGTTGTTCAACTCCCAGAACACCCGGCCACGGCCCTTAACCTCGACACAGGCGACGGGTACGCCGTTTTCCAGAAACCGCAACTGCTCCAACCCCTCAAGCACCTCAAGCGGGCCGGATGCCCAACCCATATAGTCCCGCAGGGCGGCAGGGCGATAGGCATAGACCCCGACATGATGAAACACCGGGATCGGATCGGGCAGGGCACCCGGGTTGATATAGGGAATAACTTCTTTCGAGAAATAGAGCGCGTGGCCCTGCGCGCCAAAGACCGCAGTGGTGCCGCCCACGCGACCCGCGCGGCGATCCTCAATAAAATGGCCATAGGTGGTGGCGTCGCAGCGCAGCACAGGGGTCGCGACCTGCGCCGTGTCATCCTGCGCCATGGCGGCAATCAGATCCTCAAGGAACCAGGGCGGGGTCAACGGCGCATCGCCTTGCAGATTGACCACCAGATCAGTCTCTATCCCGGCTTTTTCTAGCGCATCGGCGCAGCGTTCGGTGCCATTGCGGCAGTCTGATGAGGTCATGATCACCTCTGCACCAAAGGCCCGCGCCGCATCCGCGATACGGTCATCATCGGTGGCCACATAGACGGCATCCACCCCGCGCACCTGTTGTGCCGCCTCCCAACTCAGGCGGATCAGGCTCTTGTTTGTGCCGTCGGGCAGGGTCAGTTCCGCCAGCGGCTTGCCCGGATAGCGGGTCGAGGCATAGCGGGCGGGGATCAGGATCACGGATTTCATGGCAGGCTCCAGATGGCGGGTAATTCAGGCGACGCCGGCGCGCAGGCAGTCGTGGATATGCAGCACACCCACCGGGCGGCTGTCCCCATCGACCACCAGCAGAACCGAGATCTTGCGCTCGTTCATCACCGCCAGCGCCCGGGCGGCCAGCGTGTCGGGGGTGACGGTGACGGGGTTCCTTGTGGCAATCTCTCCGGCGCTGCGGCTCATCAGATGATCCATGTTGCGCCGCAAGTCGCCGTCGGTGACGATGCCCAGCAATGCGCCATCCTCGGACACCACGGCGGCGATGCCGAACCCCTTGGAGGACATCACCAGCAGCGCCTCGGACATTGGCATGTCGGCATCGACCAGCGGCAGCGACGGCCCGGGGTGCATCAGATCCGCGACACGGGTCATTTGCGCGCCCAGCTTGCCACCGGGGTGGAAGTCGCGAAAATGCACCGCCTCGAACCCGCGCGCCTTCATCAGCGCCACCGCCAGCGCATCACCAAGCGCCAGCATCATCGTGGTGGACGTGGTGGGTGCCATACCGATCGGGCAGGCCTCGGGCATTGGCGGCAGCAGCAATTGCAGCGTGGCGGCGCGCATCAGCGTACTGCCATCGCGGCTGCTGATCGCAACGATGGGAATGGCAAAGCGGGTGCAATAGGCCAGCACGTCCCCCAATTCCGACGTCTCACCGGAATTGGACAGCATCAGGCAGACATCGCCGGTCGCGATCATGCCCAGATCGCCATGGCTCGCCTCGGCGGCATGGACAAAATAGCTGGGCGTGCCGGTGCTGGCCAGCGTGGCGCTGATCTTGCGCCCGACATGGCCGGATTTGCCGATGCCGCAGACGATGACCCGGCCCGGCGCCCCCAGGATCAGATCGACACAGGCGCTGAAATCACCCGGCAACGCCTCGGCCAGTGCAGTCAGGGCCTGCGCCTCAAGCGTCAGAACATCGCGCGCAGCACCTTCGGCGTCCGAGGCGGCTAGGGGGGCAGCAAAAGCAGGCATGGCAGATCCTTGGTCAGAGCAGCAGGTCGTGGAAAGGGCATAGCAAATGCCACGCCCCGGCGAAATGGCCCCTGTGATAGCGGCCCTGGGCCTACCAGTCGCCCCGTGCCAGCCAGCGTTCCAGTGCTGCACGCAGTGCCGGAGTGACCCCGGAACCGCGCAGCATCAGGGAGCCATCCGGCCCGTCCCCAACCTGAACGTCGGGATGTGACAGCGGGGCAGGGTCTGGCGCAGGATCCGGTGACGCAGAGACCGCAGGTGTCGCTACCACCGGCGCTGAAGCGGGGGCCACGATACCAGCCTCGGGTTTGCCTCTGGGGGCCAGTGCGGCGCTCAGCACCGCCTGTTCTGCGGCAACATCCGGGGCCGGGTCGCTTTCCAGCACCCGACGCAACCGCGCAGCCAGCCCCGGATCCGCCTCAAGCGCATGGGACAACGCAAGGCCCGCGCGTTCGGCAATCGCCTCGGGGTAGCGCAGGCTGCCATCCAGCGCCCGCACAATTCCCAGAAAGCTGCCAATCTTGGACCGCTTGGGCCGCGACGCCGACTGAAAGAGCTGTTGCAAAGCCTGCTTTTCCGAGCCGAACACACCCTGATCGACGGATTTCACCACGATCCGGGCGCGCTCGTAATAGCTCAGCCCAACGCGGATCTCGTTTTCCTCGACCATCGCCTGATAGGCGTCCGAGGATTGTTCCGGCCGCCGCAGCAGTGCCAGCACGGTGGCAAACCGCGCCTCACCCGTCTCGGCGTGCAACTGCCGCAACGCCTGACAGCGCCGCCAGCCCGAGATCAGGCCATAGCGCCCGCCGGGGTGTCCCTCTCCCAGATCGGCAACCTCGATCGGGGTCTGCTGGCCACGGGCGCGCAGGCTGTCCTTGAGGGCGGCCATGTCCTCATCATTGACCACCAGCCGGTCCCGCACCAGATAATCGAGCTGCACCAGATCCAGCGCCAGTGGCAGCAGCATCCGCCCCTCGGCGCGAGCGCGGGCCAGCGTTTCGGCCAGCTCATCAAAGGCGGCCGATCCCGCCGCATCGCGCGCCACATCAGCAATGGGAGCATTGCGCGGCGCGGCAAAAGGGCCGGGCAGCGCACCCGCAGGTTCGTCCCGCCAGACCGGATTGGGCGGCGTCAGGCGTTTGCGTTTGGCCATGGCTCTCTCCTCATTCTGCTGCCGACGGGGCGGCTTGATCGGCCAGCGCGTCGCGGCGCCAGGCCCCGATCAGCAACTGCTTGAACGCGGCATAGGTGGCGTCAAAGGTCTCGCGGCCGCGCACATAGGTCTCGCGGTTGAAATCGCGGTAATCCGCCTCGTAGATGCCCTGCACCTGTTCCCCGGCCTGACCGATCAGGGCGGTGAAATCCTGCCGGTGCGGCGACAGCGTCTGCCCCAGATAGGCTTGCATGAGTGCTGCCAGTTCCGCCTGCTGTGCGCCGTCATAGCGCGTCACCACCGCGCGCACCGCATCCCACTGGAACGACAGCCCGTCGCGCCCCAGGGCGCGTGCGGCCATATTTTCGGCCTCTTCGATGGAGCCAAAGGTGGAATGCAGCATGTCAAAGAACCGACCGGTGCTGTCAAATTCCAGGAACGACGCACCCAGCGGCACCAGCAGAATGTCGGCGGCGGCCAGCCCGTTGATCGTCAGGTATCCCAGCGCGGGGGGCGTATCGAGGAACACGATATCATAGTCGTCCAGAATGCCATCAGCAGCGAGGCTGTCGGTCAGCGCATCCCAGAGCTTCCATCCCCGCCCGGCCATGCGCCAGACCGGGATCTGGAATTCGGCCCAATACAGATTTAGCTGCGCGCCGATCAGATCGATGTTGGGCCAGTGGGTTTTTTGAACAAGGGACTGCGCCTTGATCTCAAGCGCCTCGGACAACGTATCATCCAGCGGCTGCGGCGGATCCCCGCGATCCATGCGGCGCTGGTTTTCGCTGCGCAGGTGCAGCGCGTAATGCCGCGCCAGCAGCGGGAATACCGTTTGCCATTCATCCGCGACCTTGCCACCAAAGATCGAGGTCATCGAACCCTGAGAGTCGAGATCAATCACCAGTACCTTGTAGCCGTCGAGTGCTGCGGACATTGCCAGATGCGCCGCCGTGCTGGTCTTGCCAACGCCGCCCTTGAAGTTGGCCACGGCGACCATCTTCGCGGGCTGACCTTTGGGCCGGTAGGGCAGGTATTCCTTGGCCTTGGATCCCTCGGTGCCGAAATGCGCTCGCAGGCGCAGCACCTCGTCGAGGGTGAACCACTTGGCCCCACCTGCGGTTTCGGATTCGCCCTGCGGCAGATCGGGGTTCTGCTTTAGCACCCGGCGGAAATGTCCGGTGGCGACCGGGATCAGATAGCGGGTGATCTCCCAGGTGGAAAACAACCGCAGCGACCGGCGGCCATCAGCCTCAAGACCCCGGCTGGCCAGATCCTCGCGGCCCGCAGTGCAGGCACGGGCCATCTCTCCAAAGGCGGCAGTGGTGGCGGGGGCACCCAGATGGGACAGGGCCAGATCGGGATCGATGTTGAAATAGGGGGGCAGGGGGCCCCGGCTTTCGGGTTTTGTGGATGGCTTCATGCTCTGCTCTCGGGTCTGCCCAATGTTATCCCCTTGGGAGGGTTTCGGGCTATGTTAGCGGTTTTCGGAAAGATACCACAAAAGTCCGAACATGAAAGAAAAACCCGCACACCACCTGCTTTTCTCAGCAATTTCCGTTGGTTTCCATCTGCGCAAGAGCGGCGTTAGGGAATTGACTCATATCAGCGCTGTTATTTTTTTGTTATTTGATGTGTTACGGGATTCCATCAGGGGCGACAAAGCCTTGTTTTTCAGGGGTCTTGTGATCAATTTTTGTGCTTGGGTGACTCTGATCCCCCGTTCTGGTGACTCTGATCCCCCGCTGGAGTGACTCTGATCCCCCGACGCATGGCTGGACGCTGCCTGTGGATAACTCTAGGCTGGGTGTCACTGAAACCCCGATAGCAGAATCGTTGTCAAAACGGTCGCTCAGAAAATCCGGGGGCAGTGTGGCAGAGCAGGCCGCAAGGACGCGAGGACAGGCAGATGACCGGATCAGATGTGATCGCGGGTGGCGGAGGTGGGTTGTTGCCCGACCGGCACCCGACGGCAGATTTCTTTGTATGCGATATCTTCGGGGCGAGCCCCAAGGATGATCTGGGCAGTATGGAGCATCCGATCTTTTCGCTCAGCACGCGCCCTGATCGTCGGGTGCTGAATTACGAACATAACGGTGCCGAGGTCGAGGTTACGCCATCGGTCAAGGGGCGCGCCACAATCCACGACAAGGACATTCTGATCTACTGCGTCAGCCAGCTGATGGCGGCGCTGAACGCGGGCCGCGCGCTGAGCCGCACATTGCACCTCAAGGCGCATGATCTGCTGGTCGCCACCAATCGCGACACCAGCGGCGATGCTTACACCCGCCTCAAGGAAGCATTTGAACGGCTGGCCGGCACGCGTATCACCACCAACCTTGCCACCGGTGGCTTTGAGACCACGCGCGGTTTCGGCCTGATCGAGGGCTGGGAGATCGTGCGGCGCTCGCGCGGCGGGCGGATGATCTCGGTGACGGTGACGCTGTCGGACTGGTTGTTCCGCGCGGTTCTGGCCAAGTCGGTGCTGACGCTGAGCCGGGATTATTTCCGCCTGCGCAAGCCGCTTGAGCGGCGGATCTACGAGTTGGCGCGCAAGCATTGTGGCCGCCAGCCGGAATGGCGGGTCAGCGTGGCAACCTTGCACAAGAAATCCGGGTCAGCGTCGCCGCTGCGGGTGTTTCGCGCCGCCCTGCGCCGGATGATCACGGATGCGCTGCTGCCAGATTATACAATGAGCGAGGATCCCGGGGATCTGATGCGCTTTACCCGGCAGGCGGCGCGGGCTCCAGAGGTTGGGGCGCCGGCGCTGTCATCTGCGGTGCTGGATCAGGCCCGCACCTTGGTGCCGGGCCGGGATGTCTATGCACTTGAGGCGGCGTGGCGCGCCTGGTGGGCTGACAGGGGGCGCAAGCGACTGTCGGATCCGGATGCGGCGTTCCTGGGGTGGGTGCGCGCGCAAGCCGCGCGATAGTCAAGCTATTTGCGCAAGCCGCGCGAGAGCAAAATACATGCGCGCAAGCCTGGCCAAGGGCCGCACCCAGGTTCCCCTGGGTGCGGCCCTTGCCGGTTCAGGACACCACGGCGCGATCGGTCATCCGCCGCCAGGTGCTGCCGTCGCAAAACGCCATGACCGCGCCGCCGCTGGCGTCGGAAACATAGATAATCGCTCCGGCACCGACCGCAGCGGCCGAGGGCAGCGTGGTCACCGTATAGCTGGCCGGGCGCACGGCGCCGGCAAAATCGGTGCGGCGGGTGGTTTTATCCAGCGACAGATGGTCCACGGCGTCGGTCTGGTTGCGCAGCTTGAATGACCCGTCATTGGTGGTCTTGAACTTCCAGTCCCCTCCCGACAGATCGTCGATCATCCTGAAAGCGGCGCCACCGATACCGCCGGCATTGCGTACGAGGATCGTCGGCTCGACCGTCTGCGCCGCAACGCTCAGCGTGTAGTCGGTCTGCGCATCCGGCCCGATGCCAACCGCACCCGACGCTGCGTCAATACGCAGCGCCGTGGTCCAGGTCGTGCCTTCGGCGCTGACCTTGACCGACCAGTCGTCCGATCCGGCCAGCCCCATTTCCGCCCGCCCCGAATAGCCGCTCTGGTAGAGCAGGCTGGCGGTGTCGGTGGCGCTGGCCTTGTTGACCTTGATCTGATGCCCGGCACCGTCATGAGTCAGCAAGGTTGCGGGCGCTGCAACCGCCAGCCGGTTGATGTCATCCGAGGCGGTGCCGATACCGATGCCGTCCAGGTTCTGCGTTGCCGCGGCGACCGGCTGCCAGATGTCCGCGACCAGCACGTACAGCCGCGCCTCGGGCAGCAGAAGCACCTGCCAGCCCTCCTGCGGTTGCAGGAACAGCCATGCGTTGTCATTCCAACTGGCCAGCATGCCGTCTTTGCCAGCCCAGGCGTTGGTGGCACCAAGTCCCAGAACATAGGTTGCCCCGGCTCCGGGCGGGTCGGGCGGGATGGTCGCGGCAAGGTCAAGGACCTGCGGCTGCACAAGCACATCAAGCCGCTCAAGCGCGGTGTTGTGGGTGACGTGTTTCTGCGCCTGCGACGGCATCAGGAACGGCAGGGACAGGCGGGCCGAGCTGTCGGGCATCTGGGGTCTCCGGAGATGGCTGCAATCTGGCGCCACTTTGCGAAGGCATGTCTTAGCGGTTGGTCATGCCTCCGGGCGCTCGCGCAAGGCGTTGTTAACCAGCACCGCCGACGGGCGGGGCAGGGGGCAGCCCCTGCTGCCCATCCCGGAGCACCACGGGCAGATAGCGCAGCCCATCTGCCAGCGCCTCTTGTCCCGGCGGAAACCGCAGGGCGTCGGTTTCTGCCGTTTCGCCAAAACACAGCACCCGCACGCGGTCGCCGTCGATCCGTGCCCGCAGTTCCGGATGGATGCTTAGTCCCCCGCCGACCGGCTGCCCAAGCCCGTAAAGCGGCACCAGCCCGACACGCCTCCCCGCAATCCTGTCCGCATCGAGCCACGTGAGCAAAGTGTCGAGGCCCGAATCCCGCAGGCTCAGAAGACCGGCATAGACCCGGTCCAGGTGCTGTACCGTGCCGGGCACAAAATCGGGGTCCAGGATTGCCGGGGCGGCAAACGGGCGATCCGCATCCGGGTCATAGCGCAGACTGGTGGCGCTGGCGTGATGGGCCAGCTGCGCCTCGTAATATTCGCGCCGCGCGCCGTAGTAGAACCAGCCCATGCCGGTGGCCGCATCCTGTGTGGCATTGCCCGTCCCGTCGCGCTGTAGCGCCAGCGGCCCGCCGGGCAGAACCGGGACCGCCCGGTTGCCATAGATCCGCCGCACCCGGCGCAACAGCTCGCTATCGGCCGAGACCCGCACCCGGTCCCAGCCGCCCAGCGTATCGCGTACCAGGTCGACGGGCAGCATCAGCGACGACAGGTTTTCGTGGATCAGTGCGCCGGTTCCTGTCCAGCGGCTGACCTTCAAATCGTCCGTCATCCGCGCCTGCATGCTAAGACAACCGGCATAGCCGCCGTGGGTGTGCAGGAAACCGACCTGCTGTGCGATGCGTTCTGGATGGGCCCAGTCATCGGCATCATGCAGGGTGACATAGCGGCCACGGGCGGCGGCGAGCCCGGCGTTGCGCGCGCCGTAAGCGCCGCGGTTGCGGGGCAGGCGGATCAGCCGCAGGCGCGGGTCGCCATCGGCCCGCGCAGCGGCGATGGCGGCGGTGTCATCGGTGCTGGCATCGTCCACCACCAGCAGTTCAATCGCGCGCCAGCTTTGCCCCAGTACTGATCTGATCGCGGTCGGCAGGGTGGCGGCGGCATTGTGAGCGGCAAGGATCACACTGACCAGTGGCGCGTCGGCATCGGTGCCCCGTGCTGCGGGGGGCGCGGCAGAGATCAGCCGGTCGAGCAGCGGCGCTGCACCCGGCCCCAGTCGCACCGGGGCCAGCCCGCTGCGACCCAGTGCTGCGTTCAGGCAGGCCAGCCGCGCGGCGGGCCGTTGCGCCAGCCATGTGGTCGCCAGATCAAGGTCACCGCTGCGCATCTCCGCCCGTGCCGTCCGCCGTGCCCCGGCGCGATCCCCGGCCTGCACAAGCGCCACTATCCGCAGCGGATCCAGCCGCGCGCCAGGGCAGCGTGCAAACCAGCGCAGCGCTGCCGCGTAGTCCCCCTGCCGCAATGTCCAAAGCGCGAGGACCTCGGCGGCCAGTGCCGCTTCGGGGCCGGCGCTTTGGGCATGTTCACCCAGTGCGGCCTCTGGCCCGATGCTGCAGCCCCCGGTTTCGAGCAGCGCGCGCAGATGGGACACTCTGGCCGCCGGGCCGGAATCGGGCATTCTGGTGGGGGGGTGCAGCGGGCGTTGCTCAATCCGCCCGGCTGTCAGGTAATGTCGCAGCGGGTCCACCCCGGCGGCGGCCACATCGGGATTGGCCGCCAGATAGGCCTGCGGGTTGAACAACGGACCCGGCGCGCGACCCAGAGCCGCACCCAGACGCAGGTAATGGCTCAGAGGGTCCAGCCGCCCCCGCGCCACATCGCCGTAGCGGTGCTGATACCACAGTGCATCGAACAGCCCGCTCTGGTGGAGCAGGGCGCCAAAACCCGCGTCATCATTCTGGGGGGGTGGGATAGACGACACCAACCTTATGTGTCCCGCCGGGCCAGCCGGATCAGCCAGGCCAGAATCGTGGGGCGGGTTGCGGTCCGTGCAGCGTCCTGCGCGGCGATCAGCAGGGCGCTTAGCCGCACGATGTCCTCTTCGCGCGCTTCAAGTTCGGTGCGCATGGCATCGGCCTGCTGGCCAAGCAGCCGCATCTGCACCTGTAGATCACGAATATACTGGTCGCGGGGATCAGACATCGCGCGGCTGGTCCCGGGCAAGCCGGGCGCGCATCCGCGCCAGATTGGGTTCGGCGGGTTCGTCATGGGTGATGCTGGCAGCCCCCTTTCCAGCGACAAAATACTGCCCGGTGATCACCGGCACAGCAGCCGGGTGTTCCCCGGAACTGTAGCGCAGGATCAGGTCCCAGTCGACAAAGCGGGTCAGGCCGGTGTCAAAGCCGCCCAGCGTATCGAACAGCGCGCGGTCATGCACAAAGCTGTTGAGATCGATGTAATTCCCGGCCTCCAGCGCGGCGCGGTCAAACGGCTGGAACAGGATGTCGCTCCAGCCATCGCGCAGGTTGTGACGACAAAGCGCAGTATAAGCCATGCGCGGGGCCTTCGCTGTCTCTGGGTCTGCCGCGCCCAAAGATATTCCGGCGCAGGCAAACAGCAGATGGTCCGGCTCCCATGTGTTGTCGCTGTCGAGATAGGCGATGATCTGGCCCTTGGCCGCGGTTAGCCCGGTGTTGCGCGCTGCGGCGACACCGGCATGGGGGGCCTCGATCAGCACCAGCCGCCCCTCGGACAGTGGTTCGGGAAAGCGCGCGCGCAGATGGTCGCAGGTGCCGTCGGTGCTGCCATCATCAATCACGATCACTTCGCGCGGCGCGCGCGATTGCAGCAGCGCGCTGCTGACTGCATGGGCCACCACATGCCTGCGGTTCCAGCTGGGCATGATCACGCTGATGTCGCGCCCGTCACGCGCAGCACCAGCCAGCGCGGCGTCGCGCAGCGCGGCGGGAAATTCCTCGACAAATCCGGGGCGCTGGACGCGCAGCAGCTCTGCCAGCGTGGCGGGATCGGGCTGATCGCCGTAAGATTCAGGATAGCGGCGGTGCAGATCCGCAGGGCTGCGCCCCTCTGCGGCGCCGCTCGACAGGTAATGCTCTAGCGGATCCATCCCCGTGGCGGCCACGTCCGGATTGGCCCCGAGATACGCGGGCGCGTCGAAAAACGCAGCGCGCTGATCGGGGGCCAGCGCCGTCAGCGCCCCGGCCAAAAGCTGACCCATGGCGCGGGCATCCCCGTCAAGCCGCCCGGGTTGGAGGGGGCCTGCGGGGCGCAAATGCTGCGCCAGGAACTGCGCCTTTTGCAACTGTGCGGACAGTGCCGCGTGATCGCGGATCTGCTCCACCGCCACCGCGCCCAGAAGCGGTCCCAGAACCTGCGTCAGGGCGGACGGCGGGCAGTCTGCGATGTGGCTCTGTGCGCGGCGCAGCCGATCCCCAAGGGGGGCAGCCTCCTGAAGCAGCGCCAGCAGATCGCGCAGCATCCCGTCTGCGCCCAGGTCCTGTTCATCGCTATCGCGACTCTGTATCCCCGGTTCTGCCACTGTCCCAGCCTCTTTTCCGGGCAGTTTAGGCAGCGCTGCGGCCACCTGCAAGGGCACCTGAGCGGGTCGGGGGATTACGCTTGCGCGGTCAGGGCAGCCTTGCTAGTCGCTCGGGCGAAGTTTAGGAGTGGTCTGCCCGGAAATTGTGCGGGCAGGCAGGTCCGATAGATTTTTGACAGTTGAGTGGATGGCAGAATGCGCAAAAAGGCCCTTATCACAGGTATCACCGGACAGGATGGATCCTATCTGGCAGAGTTCCTTCTGGAAAAGGGGTACGAGGTCCACGGGATCAAGCGCCGCGCCTCGCTGTTCAACACCCAGCGGATCGACCACATCTATCAGGATCCGCATGAAACCCGCCCGCTGCTCAAGCTGCATTACGGCGATCTGACCGACAGCTCGAACCTGACCCGGATCCTGTCCGAGGTACAGCCGGACGAGGTTTATAACCTCGGCGCACAAAGCCATGTGGCCGTGTCCTTTGAGGCACCGGAATACACTGCGGATGTGGATGCCATCGGCGCCCTGCGCCTGCTTGAGGCGATCCGCTTTCTCGGACTTGAGAAGAAGACGAAATTCTACCAGGCCTCGACCTCGGAACTATACGGCCTCGTGCAGGAAATCCCGCAGACCGAGACCACGCCATTCCACCCGCGCAGCCCCTATGCCGTCGCCAAGATGTACGCCTACTGGATCACCGTGAACTACCGCGAGGCGTACGGCATGTATGCCTGCAACGGCATCCTCTTCAATCACGAGAGCCCGCGCCGCGGCGAGACATTTGTGACCCGCAAGATCACCCGCGGTCTGGCAAATATCGCCCAGGGCCTCGAAGACTGCCTCTATATGGGTAATATCGACGCGCTGCGCGATTGGGGCCACGCCAAGGATTATGTGCGGATGCAGTGGATGATGCTGCAACAGGACACGCCCGACGATTTTGTCATCGCCACCGGCGTGCAATATACCGTGCGCCAGTTCATCACATGGTCGGCTGAACATCTGGGTCTCACGCTGGATTTCCAGGGTGAGGGCATCAACGAAAAGGCCGTCGTGGCCAAGGTCGAGGGCGACAAGGCCCCCGGCGTCAAGATCGGCGATGTGATCATGCGCATCGACCCGCAGTATTTCCGCCCCGCCGAAGTCGAGACGCTGCTGGGCAGCCCGGCCAAGGCCAAGGACAAGCTGGGCTGGACGCCGCAGATCACCACGCAGGAAATGTGTGAGGAAATGGTGGCCGAAGACCTCAAATCCGCACAGCGCCACGCCTTGCTCAAGGCGCATGGTTTTGGTCTGCCAGTGTCGCTGGAAAACGGCTGAGGCACTGACCCCCAGGAGAGCAGGTTTTGTGCGCTGAAGGTCCAACAAGGGGTTCTTTGTCGAAACCGGATTCAAGGAAGAGTCGGCGCCGTCCCTGAACCGGATTGTGGCGGCACTGAAGCCTGACGCAGATACGTCGTCAGGTTTGGTGATGTCCTGCCTGGATGCTTTGGGCGGGTGTCGCCGCCAAATATCTGGGGGCACTTGCGTAGAGCCTGCGAACTGCCATACAAGTATGCCAGGGCAGAGCGAGCCGGAGAACACCGATGAAGACACGCCGCCGCAGCGCAGAGGAATGGTCGGCATGGTTCTGGGGCGATTTCCTGACGGACTGGCTACGGCGGGTTCAGGACGGACAGGCGGGGGTTTTCGACGCGCTGGACGCAGACGGCAATCCGGACAGCACGACAGGAAAATCCCTTCTGACACAGGCTCGTACCCTGTTCACCCTGTCGCACACAGCCCTGCTTTCAGATGACCCGATGCTGGTTGCCGCTGCGCGACAGCAGGCGGTGTTTCTGGATCGGTTCCGCAAGGCACCGGGCCTTTATCGCTGCATGGCGCAGCGCGATGGCAGTCCGACAGCACTGGCCGCAGACGCCGCCGCGCGCAGCTATGACCACAGCTTTGTCATTCTGGGGCTGGTGACGTGGCACCGTGTGTCCCCTTCGGATGAAACCGCGACGCTGATCAACGCGTGCTGGGAGGCGCTGAAATCGCGGCTGACGGACCCCGAAACAGGATTGCTGCTGAACGATGACACCGGAGCCGGGACCAATCCGGCTCAGAACCCGCATATGCACCTCTATGAGGCCTGCCTGCAAGCCAACCGCATGAGCGGCGATGCGATCTGGCTGTCGCGCGCCGCTGATCTGCGCACCCTGGGGCTGCGGCATTTCATGGATCAGGACAGCGGCAGCATTGCGGAGTTCCTGACACCCGACCTGCGGCCCCTGCCCGGTGCCGACGGGGTGCGGCGCGAACCCGGCCATCAGTGCGAATGGGCCTGGTTGCTGCTGGAAGAGGCCCGTCTGGCCGGTGATCCCGCCCCTGATGCCCCTGCGGCCCGGTTGATCGCGTTCGCGGATCGGCACGGATTTGCCCGGGACGGCGCACTCAAGGGGGCGGCATTCGACGCTGTTTCGGCTGCGGGTGACGTGACCGAAAACAGCTTTCTGCTGTGGCCCCAGACCGAGGCGATCAAGACGCTGGCGATCCGCCATATGGCCGGGGATCCGCAGGCAGGCGCGCGCGCCCGTGCGTTGCTGTGCCTGATGTTCGAGAGTTGGTTCCAGGGACGCCCGAGCTTTGTGAATCGACTGGACGCCGACGGCAACAGCCTGTGGTCGCAGGCGCTGACCCGGCTGATGTATCACCTTGTGCTGGCGATGACCGAAGGCGCGCGGGCAGGTCTGTGGCCGGATGTGCCCCAACACCGCCCGACCTGAGGCCCATCTGGTCAGGACAGCTGCCGCTTGATGCTGGGCGGCATTCGGGGTCTGCAGCGTCGATGCGCCGACAGGTGCTGCCGTCTCCAGGACCCGGTATGACACCGGCTGTCAGTTGCCGCACAAGCGCATTTTCATGGTTTAAGTTCCCGGATGTTTTGGGTAGCTGTCTGCGGGATAATATAGACGCGAACGATCCCGATGCCTCAGGCTGCTTTATATCCAAGGCCTGCGCGACCTCTTGAATTGAACCGGACCAAAAGGCAGGCATTTTCTTGGTAGAGCAGGCTGGAAATATGAGCGACGGAACAAAAATTTATATCGCAGGCCATCGCGGCATGGTGGGGGGCGCAATCCTGCGCCAGCTTGAGGCGCGCAAAGCCGGTGGTGAGGCGATTGAGACAATCACCCGCACCAGTGCCGATCTGAACCTGACCGATCAGACCGCCGTGCGGGATTTCATGCAGACCGAGCGCCCAGATGTGGTGATCCTCGCGGCTGCCAGGGTCGGGGGTATTCATGCCAACAACACCTATCCGGCGGATTTCATCTACGACAACCTGATGATCGAATGTAACGTGATCCATCAGGCCTTTGCCAGCGGCGCCACGCGCCTTTTGCAACTGGGATCATCCTGCATCTACCCGCGCGCCGTGCCGCAGCCAATGCGCGAGGATGCGCTGCTGACCGGGGTGCTTGAGCCGACCAACGAACCCTATGCCGTGGCCAAGATCGCCGGCATCAAGCTGTGTGAAAGCTATAACCGCCAGCACGGGGTCGATTATCGCTCGGTCATGCCAACGAACCTGTACGGTCCGGGCGACAATTTCCACCCCGAGAATTCGCACGTTCTGCCCGCCCTAATCCGGCGGTTTCACGAGGCGGCCCAAAGCGGCGCCGAAGAGGTGGTGATCTGGGGCTCGGGCAAGCCGCGCCGCGAATTCCTGCATGTCGATGACATGGCCGAGGCATCGCTGTTTGTGCTCGACCTGCCCAAGGATATTTACGCTGCCAGCACCCAACCGATGCTCAGCCATATCAATGTCGGTTCGGGCAGCGATGTGTCGATCCGCGAACTGGCTGAAATGGTTGCAGCCACCACCGGATTTACCGGCCGGATCACTCAGGACGCCAGCAAACCCGATGGCACCATGCGCAAACTGATGGATGTCAGCCGTCTGGCGGATATGGGCTGGCGCGCCGGGATAGGGCTGGAACAGGGTATTCAGGGCACGTATGAATGGTTCCTGAAACAGGATGCGGCGAACCTGCGCAGCGCCTGAATACAGGATGAGGACAGCCATATGAACATCACCCGTTTCGAAAGTCTGGGCGACAATTGCGAGCTGGGGTTTGTGCTGAAGCGTCACCAGATCGGCTACAGCAGCCTGCTGCGCTGGTCCATCACATCCATTCCGGTGCTGTGTGATCTGCTGCGTACGGATTTTGCCGGGTTGTATGCTTTTGACAATCTCGAACCCTGCGCGCCCAAGATGCTTCTGGATCGCGGCACCGGCGTCAAGTTTCACTCTGACATGGTGCGCGACCGGAAATTTGTTGCCAACCACCGGGCGGTCTATGATCAGGAGATCAACAAGGTGATGCACCTGCGTCTGCGTCTGCAGACCAAGCTGCGCGACCCCAATGCGATCGTGATCTACAAGGACAAACATACGCCACCCCAGTCGGCGGTGCAGGACCTGGCCGATCTGGTGTCGGCGCGGGGCGGGGCCAATCTGCTTTATGTCACCAAAGAGGGGGATCAGGCGCCGGGCAGCGTGGTGCGGAAAGGGCCGCATCTCTATTACGGGCGGATCGATCGCTTTGCCGAATATGCTACGGTTCAGGATTCTTCGGCAGATGTGTGGGATGCCATCCTTGGGAATGCGGATCAGATGTGTCCCATGACCGAACCTGCGGTCGAGGGCAAGGAAAGCCCTGTTCCGTCAAAATCCTAGTTTCATGAGGACGTCCCGCCTGTCATGTGGCCGCTCGGCGATCCGGCTCTGGTCCATGACCCGCAAAACCCAGATCAGGCAGAAGGGCGAGGGATCAGACACTTGAAGATCGCGATTTATGGCGCCTCTGTCAGCGCCCAGACCATAGATCACGCGACCGGAGCAGTGACCGGCTATGCTGAGGTTCTGCGCCGCGAACACATGGCGGCCCTTGGCGCGACCGAGATTCGGCAATTCACCTATGGTGGCAACCGGGCGTCTGATGGCGGGCTGGCCCTGTTGAAAGATGTCATCGCCTATCAGCCCGATATCTGCCTGTTTGAACCGCTGATCGAGGATATGACTCGTGGGACGCGTATTTCCGAGGGCGAGATCCGGTATATCTATCGCCGCCTGCTAAAGGCAGGGATCTGCCCGGTGACGCTGATGCTGCCGCTCCCCGAGCAGGGGATTCCGGACGGATTGCCGGAGTTTTTCAAATACTGTAAAATCTGCGACGACCACGGGCTGCCGATTGTCCGGGTGAACGTGTCCGACGTCACGAATATCCCTGCAAAGTTCAACGATATTCACACCCGCCATGCAGGGGCACGGATTTATGCGGATCAGATCGTGGACCAACTGACCAAGCTGGGGGGGCTTGGGGCGCTTTGGGCTGGGATGACCGCGCCATCAGTCACCGACGACATGGTTTATGTGCGCAGGGTGGCCGGATCTGCGGCGCGCAGCGGAAGTCTGAGACGTTTGCAGATGCGTCTGGTTCTGGAAAAATCGGCCAAAACGGGGATACGGATCGTGCAGCAACAGACCATCGGCCCGTTTTCGCCGGTGCTGGACGTGGCCGTGCGTGGCAAACCCACTTCCGCCAGCCCGCAATGGCATACCCTGCCGCCCGCCCAAATCCGGGTCTGGGATACGTATTGCCACTACCCGCGCGAGACGTTTGTCACCATGGCTGATTTTCACAACGCGGGACACAGTGTGCTTAAACTTGATATCACCTGTTCCGAAACCGACCCCAACTATGATACCTGCCGTCGCAAAGTCGCCTCGTGGCCGGCGCGGAACGAACGGGTCATGAAGCCCATCGGACCGATCACGGTGATTACCCAAATCAGGTTGCAAAGTGCCGAGGCAATCTGATCTGACCCTCTTGATCCGAGAATGCCCCGCCGGGGCCCAATAGACAGCATTTCCATTCGATGCAGGAGAAACCCGAGATATGATTACCCCCATCCTTTTGTGCGGCGGCTCCGGCACGCGGCTCTGGCCGCTTTCGCGTAAATCCTACCCCAAGCAGTTCGCCCGCCTGATGGGCGAGGAAAGCCTGTTCCAGGCTTCGGCCCGCCGCCTCGCCGGACCGGGCTTTGCCGCGCCCATGGTGCTGACGGGGGATTCGTTCCGCTTTATCGTGACCGAACAGCTGGCGGCGATCGAACAGGCGCCGTCAAACATCCTGATCGAACCCGAGGGACGCAATACCGCGCCTGCGATCCTTGCCGCAGCGCTGTTCCTTGAGGCGCAGGATCCAGACGCGCTGATGCTGGTGGCGCCGTCGGATCATGTCATCCCCGATGCCGCCGCCTTCCGCGCTGCGGTGCAGGCGGCTGTGCCGCGTGCGCGGGACGGGGCCCTGATCACCTTTGGCATCAGCCCGACGCGTCCTGAAACCGGCTATGGTTATCTTGAGCTTGCCGACGGCGCCGATGCAGGCGCGTCCGAGCCGCAGACGCTTGCCCGGTTTGTCGAGAAACCCGATTCTGCCCGTGCTGTCGAAATGCTGGCTGCCGGAAATTATCTCTGGAACGCCGGGATCTTTCTGTTCACCGCCACCACCATGCGCGCAGCATTTGAGGCGCACGCGCCCGAGCTGGTCAAAGGTGTGCGCGCTGCACTGGACGGGGCGCAGACCGATCTGGGCTTTACCCGCCTTGCCCCCGATGCCTGGAGCAAGGTCGAGGATATCTCGGTCGATTACGCGATCATGGAAAAGGCCGCAAACCTTGCCGTGATGCCCTTTGGCGCGGGCTGGTCCGATCTGGGCGGCTGGGATGCGGTCTGGCTTGAATCCGGCCCTGACGGCGCGGGCAATGTTTGCTCGGACCGGGCCACGGCGATCGACTGTACCGACACACTGCTGCGTTCGGAAACCGAAGGGCTCGAACTGGTGGGTATCGGTCTCAAGGATATCGTTGCTGTGGCCATGGGGGATGCGGTGCTGGTGGCGCACAAATCCGAATCCCAGCGGGTGAAAGAGGCGGTGAGCGCGCTTAAGGCGCGGGGGGCCACGCAGGCGGTGCAGCTGCCGCGCGACTACCGCCCCTGGGGCTGGTACGAAAGCCTGGTCATCGGCGGGCGCTTTCAGGTCAAACGGATCGTTGTGCATCCCGGTGCTGCGCTGAGCCTGCAAAGCCATCACCACCGGTCGGAACACTGGATCGTGGTCGAAGGCACCGCAAAGGTGACCGTCGATGAGGAAGTAAAACTCGTGACTGAAAACCAGTCGGTTTACATCCCGCTGGGCGCGGTACACCGGATGGAAAACCCCGGCAAGGTGCCGATGGTCCTGATCGAGGTCCAGACCGGCAGCTATCTGGGCGAGGATGATATCATCCGCTACGAAGACGTTTACGCGCGCAGCTGAGACGCGGACCGGTGTCTGCACCGGCCCGTCAGCCGACCGGGCGGCGGCTTCCCTCGCTAAGGGAAGCCGCACTATCGGTGGGACCTAAAGAGTTTCGAGGAATGGACAAAGCAATGAATATACCTGTGGCCCGGACGGGTGAAACTGCCCAGACGCCCCCCTTTGTCGGCAGATATTCGCGATACCCGGATCTGACCGGCGCAAGGGTCGCCGAAGGCGGGCGCAGGCTGCGCGGCGATATCCGGGCCAGCCGCCCCGACGCGCCGCTGATCACGGTGATCACCGTGTGCTGGAATTCTGAAAAAACCCTCGAAAAGGCGCTCCGCTCTGTGGTGCAGCAGAGCTATGACAACATCGAATACGTGATCGTCGATGGTGGCTCAACCGATGGTACGCTCGACATCATTCGCAAATACGACGACCGGATCGATTATTACCTCTCTGAGCCGGACGGGGGCATCTATGTCGCGATGAACAAGGGGCTTGAACTGGCCTCTGGCGATTACATCCTCATGCTGAACTCTGACGACGAATACACGCCGCGCTGTGTGGAAAAACTGGTCGAGGCGCAGCGCACCTCGGGTGCCGATTTTGTCTCGGCGATGGCGGCCTATATGGATGACCAGGGCGAGCGCATCCGGGTACAGCCCAGTTCACCGCTGGATGCGGGGGTCGCCCTGCGGATGCCGTTGCGCCACGAAACGATGCTATTGTCTGCCAAGATCTACAACCGTGAGGGTGGGTATGACCCCTCGTACCGGATCATTGCCGACCGGATGAAGACAACCCGCCTGTTCTGGAAGGGCTATACCCATTTCGAACTGAAGGACCCGCTGCTTAATTTCAGCATGGGTGGTGTATCGAGCACGGATATGGACAAGCTCTATCAAGAGCGGCAGCGCGCGCTGCAAGAGCAGTTCCCGGGAATGGAGCCGGGCAGCATCGTCAGCCTGATGAGCCTGGAACGGCTGACCCCCGAGCGCCTGTGCGAGATCACCCGCGGCTACCCCTCAGCAGAATTTCGGGCTGCGGCTGTTGCCTATGCCCGCGATCAGCAAAAGAACCGCCACCCGCGCTGGAAAAACCTGAACTTTGACGCGTTTGAACCGGCGATGCCGATGGTGGCGGTTCAGAACGCGGGACCGATGCAGGACAGCGGCCCCCTGGACAGCCGCCCGTCGCCCCGGATCAGTGTGATCCTCCCGGTTTACAATGGGGCCGCGACGCTGGCCGAATGTCTCGAGTCGCTGTTGGCACAAACGCTGGATGCGTTCGAGGTGATTTGCATCAACGATCACACCCCCGACAATTCTCAGGAGATCATCGACGATTACGCCGCGCGTGATCCGCGGATTGTCACGCTGATCAATCAGGTGAATGTCGGGCTCGGAGCCAGCCGAAACCGGGGGATCGCGGCGGCGCGCGGCGAGTATGTGTTTCACATCGATCCTGATGACGTCATCCCGCCCGATGCCTTGGCCGTGTTGTACGATCATGCAGAGAAATACGGCAGCGACATGACCCGTGGCGCCTTTATGCACGAACAGCTGATGCTGGGTCAGGCGCAGTCCAAAGCTGTGCGCAAAGGCCTCGAAGAGGGTGCGCCGCATATCGTGAATACCTCTCTGGCCTCCAGCCCGGATCTGCTGCGTGGCACCGAAGGGCACTGGTCTTATCTTTACCGGGCCAGCTTCGCCAAAAGGGTGTTCTATCCCGAAGACCTCAAGATGGGTCAGGACAGCATCTTTCTGGTGTCGGCGATCGCGCGGGCGCGCACCATCAGCGTGATCGACAAGGTGATCTATCGTTACCGCGCCAATGCCGACAGCGCGATGAACACCTATACGTTCCGCAAGTTCATGGACGAGATCGAGTGGCGCCGCAGGGCCTGGGCCGTTCTTGACCAGACCGGACAGTCCGAGGCCGGGGATTTCCTGCTGTTCAACTACTGGAACATGCCGTTCTTTGAGGCGCTCAAGGTGTTGCTGACGCCCGAACAGTACCAGACGTTTTGGGCAAAACTCAGGGTCGCCTTTCACGAGGCGGGCCAATCCGATTGTGCGCAAACCCGCAATCCCGCGCTGAAAAAGATCTTTGAAGACAACCTGACCAGTCACGGGCAGGTCGGGCAGGTGGCTGCCCCGGTGACTGCCACGCCTGACAATGATCTGCTGCGGATTGAAATCCTGTCGACCAGCGATTCCGGCGGAGCCGGCTCGGCCAGCCAGCGCAGCATGGAATCCCTGCGCAATCTTGGTCATGACGCTCGCAGTCTGTGCGTCTTTTCCAAATCCAACGATCCCCACAGCCGTCGTGTCCCGCTGCTGCCCGAGGTCACCGAAGGCGGGCTGGCAGAGGTGGTTCTGCGGCCGAAATGGCGGGCCAAAGCCGTTGTCACCGAGGCGGACGAGCCGGGGCTTACCGCGCGCGAATTGTTTTCGGATGTCGGCAGTATCGTTGATTTCGACGCGATCCAAGCACCGCTGGACAAGGCCGATATCGTGCATCTGCACTGGATCTCGGGCATGATCGACTATGACCGGATGGCCGATGTCATGGGCGACAAACCCGTCGCCTGGACGTTGCACGATATGAATCCGTTCACCGGGGGCTGCCATTATTCCCAAGGCTGCACAGGGTATCGTGACGAATGCCGGGCCTGCCCGCTGCTGAGCGGATCGAACCGCGCGCACGAGGCATGGAAACGCAAGCGGGATGCCTATGCCGGAATCAAGAACCTGCATGTGGTCTGCCCGTCGCAATGGCTGGCTGATTGCGCACGGGAGAGTTCGCTGTTCGGTGATCGCCCGATTCATGTCATCCCCAACGCGATCCCGGTCAATGACTTCAAGCTGGTGAACAAAATGGTGGCCCGCAGGCAGCTGGGCCTGCCGCTGGACAAGAAGCTGATCGTCTTTGGGGCCGACAATCTTGAGAACCTGCGCAAGGGCGGCGACATCCTGCAAAAAAGCCTGGCCATCCTGACCGGCCGCAGCGATGGTCAGGATATCGAAGGTATCTTCTTTGGGGCAAGCAACCTCGATGTGCCGATCAAGACCCATAACATGGGCTATATTTCGGATCCGACGCGACTGTCGCTGGTCTATGCGGCGGCGGATGTGTTTGCCTTTCCCTCGCGTGAGGATAACGCGCCGCAGACCGTGCCCGAGGCGCTGCTGTCGGGGACGCCGGTTGTGTCTTTTCCCGTCGGAAATGTGACCGAACTCGTCGAACATCTCGAAACCGGTTATATCGCCCACTACGAAGATGCGCATTCGTTTGCCGATGGGCTGTCCTGGGCGCTCAGGGGGGCGCAATCTGGCGAACGTCTGTTGCAGGGGATCCGCGGTCATCTGAAGGCGGCCGCGCTGAACGATCCGAAAACATCCGCCCGCCTGCACCAAGACCTGTACCGCGAGATGATGGGCCGCGCCGATATCGTATAGCGCCTGCGCTTTTGATCTGAGCGTTTTTGCTGAAACCGGGCTACGGCCCCGGATAGACCGGTTCAGCCGATGGCATACCCCAGACGGGCACAGAGCGCACGATAGGCGGGGGCCGCTGCCGCCGCTTTGGCGATATCGGGTGGAACCGGCTTGCGCGGTCGTTCCTTGATGATATCGCCCCCGCGACCGCTGTCGCCTGACAGTTGCAGATCCGGGAACAGATGGATAAAATCCGGGTTGTAGCTCAGATCAAGGATGTCGCAGGTCTCTTGCATCCGGGTTTGTGGGTCTTGCAGAAAATCCTCGTAGCGCAGGATCGGCAGCGCGCTGAAATGATCCAGGAACGCCAGATAAAGCTCGCTATATCTCTTCAGGGACGGCGGTGAAAAATGTAGCCAGTCATTTGCTCTCAGGCTCAGAAAGGATTCCATCGGATGGCGTACGATCACCAGAGAGCGCAGCGTAAACCGATCTTCCAGCATCTCCATCAGGGTGGGGTGGTGCTGGGTGTGGTCACCGAACGAAAACTGCCCATGGGCATGGTCCCGCAGGATCAACGCGACCCCGTTGCGCCGTGTTTCCTCGTACAGCACTTCTGTGCCGGCCAGAAAGATCCGGGTCAGGACATCATCGCCTGAGGGTCGGCTGCTGGCCCGGTCCAGCCGGATCAGGTCAGTCGGCACAAATGTCTGCGGTTGGTTAAACGCGATCGGGCTGAGCGGATCGACCTCGCTCAGAAGCTTGGTGTTGGGCATGCTGGCGATGCAGCGGTTGATCAGCGTGCCGCCGACACAGGCAAGCTGATGAACGGTGCGCAGGCTTGGCCTGATTGCGGGGCTTGGCGCGGCGAGCATATCCAGGCACTGTTCCAGCAAACTGGGAAGCGACGCGTCCGCAGACGGCTCGGCAACGGGAACCATGTCCGAACGGCCTCGTGCCGCCGCAGACGGGTCCCCAAGCAGCGCCCGCGCCGCGCCGATCTGAGCGCGGAACTGCTCCCAGTTTTCGGTGTCGCTCATTTATGTGCGTTCCGCTTTTTTCGGGCTGCCGCGGGTTTTCCACCAGAGCCTTTGCCGACAGAGGAGGCCAGAGCGGCTTTGGCGGATTGGGCCTCCGGCAGGCTTTCGATTTGATCCAGGTAGCGGGCGGCACGGTCCAGCCGGACGGTCAGCTTGCTCAGCAGTTCATCTTGTGCGGTTTTCTCGTCGACAAGCGTGGCAAAGCGGTTTTGCAAATCCTTCAGGTCAGCTTCGCGCAGGGCCTGCCCGCGCAGGGCAAGTGACAGATCGCGGTAGCCTGCGCGCTGCTCCTTTCTGGCCTGATTGGTTTCGGCCCTGGCTTTGCCCAGCTTGTCCTCAGCGGCTTTGCTCTCGGCGTCGAGGGCGGAGTTTGCGGCGGCGAGCTTTTCGCGCAGGGCATCGGCGTTGGTCTGCGCCTCGGCCTTGGCCTTGTTCAGCTTGTCCTCAGCGGTCTTGCGCTCGGCGTCGAGGGCGGAGTTTGCGGCGGCGAGCTTTTCGCGCAGGGCATCGGCGTTGGTCTGCGCCTCGGCCTTGGCCTTGCCCAGCTTGTCCTCAGCGGCCTTGCGCTCGGCGTCGAGAGCGGAGTTTGCGGCGGCGAGCTTTTCGCGCAGGGCATCGGCGTTGGTCTGCGCCTCGGCCTTGGCCTTGTTCAGCTTGTCCTCAGCGGTCTTGCGCTCGGCGTCGAGGGCGGAGTTTGCGGCGGCGAGCTTTTCGCGCAGGGCATCGGCGTTGGTCTGCGCCTCGGCCTTGGCCTTGCCCAGCTTGTCCTCAGCGGCCTTGCGCTCGGCGTCGAGAGCGGAGTTTGCGGCGGCGAGCTTTTCGCGCAGGGCATCGGCGTTGGTCTGCGCCTCGGCCTTGGCCTTGTTCAGCTTGTCCTCAGCGGTCTTGCGCTCGGCGTTGAGGGCGGAGTTTGCGGCGGCGAGCTTTTCGCGCAGGGCATCGGCGTTGGTCTGCGCCTCGGCCTTGGCCTTGTTCAGCTTGTCCTCAGCGGCCTTGCGCTCGGCGTCGAGGGCGGAGTTTGCGGCGGCGAGCTTTTCGCGCAGGGCATCGGCGTTGGTCTGCGCCTCGGCCTTGGCCTTGTTCAGCTTGTCCTCAGCGGCCTTGCGCTCGGCGTCGAGGGCGGAGTTTGCGGCGGCGAGCTTTTCGCGCAGGGCATCGGCGTTGGTCTGCGCCTCGGCCTTGGCCTTGTTCAGCTTGTCCTCAGCGGCCTTGCGCTCGGCGTTGAGGGCGGAGTTTGCGGCGGCGAGCTTTTCGCGCAGGGCATCGGCGTTGGTCTGCGCCTCGGCCTTGGCCTTGTTCAGCTTGTCCTCAGCGGCCTTGCGCTCGGCGTTGAGGGCGGAGTTTGCGGCCACCAGATCTTTTTGTTGCTGCGCGATCTTGCCGGACAGATCCGCCAGTTTTGCGCCGAGAGGGTTCCGCACCAATATTCGCATTGATACTTCGGGGTGGGACGCTGGGACCTCCAGCATCTGATCAAACAGGCGTTCGGCCAGCCAGCTCTCTGCGGTTTGGCCCGGTTGCGCAGATCCAGACGCGGGGCGCGGCGTCTGCAGGACGATGTGGGACAGGCGCGACAGGACGCCCGAATCCTCAAGCGCGGTCAGGAAGTCCGCCTCCTCAGCCAACAGGCCCAGGATCAGGATGTCCCCGCTGCGGTGCTGTTTTGGCAGGCGTTGCGCCAGATCGGCGACAGACAGGCAGTCGGCCTCGAAGGACGCGATTTCCTGCACCTCTTCAAAAACCGTCTGCAACGCCGACACTTCTGAAAAGCCGTCCAGTTCCGGCATGTTGAACCGGTGGTATGTCGCGATGCCGGACCGGGCCGCGAGCGACGCCTCGATCAGCTGAAAATTGTCCTGCATGCCGCTATAGAACTGAAGCGCCGACAGATGGTTTGGATCCGGTTCAAACATCAGGATGCATCCTGCGTCCGGAGCGATCGCATCAGGATTGTTCAGCAGCCCGGAGCCGACAAAGATCACAGAGTCCTCGGTGCCGGTTTTCCGCAAGAGCGCGTCAAGTATCATGTCTTGCTCTCATTTCCGGGTGTCGAGTCTGCGCCTCCGAACATGCGTTTGAAAAACCGGAGCGGTTTGCTCATGCGCCACGAGCTGGACGAATAGACCAGGCTCAGCTCATAAGTCAGAGCCTCGACCGCCTGTTCGGCCAGAATTTTACCGTGCAGGATTTCGGCGCGGCTCTGTTCGTCCTGCCCTATTCGGGTTTCGAGAGCGCGGGTCTTTTGCAGTGTTTTGAGCTGCAGTTGTTCGCTCTTCTGGAGTTCGGCGGTCAATTGTCTGACCTGCTCGGTCTGCCGGGTTTGCGCGCGCAGCAGTTCCCCTTCCAGCTGCCTGATCTGTCCAACGAGGACAGAGTCCGAGCGGGCGTGCTGGTCCTGCGCTGCTCTGAGCGTCTGCACCTCTTGCTGTGCTGCGTTGCCGCTGGTCCGGGTGGCGCTCAGCTCTTCGAGAACGGCGTTTAGCCGGTCCCGTCCATCTGCATTGTCCGCGCGTGCTGTGGCAAGGTCGCGTTCCATGACCTTGATGGTGGCCCGCGCGTCGATCTCGCTTGTCCGGGTTTTGTCCAGCGTGCCGGTGGTGATCCGCAGTTCCACGCCGGCGGCTGTCAGGCTGGTTTGTGTTCTGGTCAGCTCATCCCGGGCGTCACGCAGCGCGGCCTGTATCTTCACCTCGCTTGCGGCTGCTTTGGTTAGTTGATCCTGCGCAGCGCGCAAGGCTGCCTGGGCCGCAATCTCGGCCGCGATCGCTTTGGCCAGATCGTCCCGAGCGTCGCGCAGCGCGGCTTGGGCTTCGGTTTCGCGGGTTCCAATGCTGGAGATGGTCTGGCTTAGGGCGGCATTCTCGGATTGCAGGCTGGCCAGTTCGCCCTCAAGCTCCTTGAGCTGGCCGCCAATCAGGCGTTGCAGATCGCTGGCCTGCGCCTTGGCGGCCAGGGCGGCCTCAAGCTCTGACCGGATGGTGGCGGTCTCGCTCCGCGCAGTGCTGTGCGCGTCCTGCAGGGCCGCAATGTCGATGCCGCTCTGGCTCTGGGACAGCTCTATGCTGTCGCGATCCGCGATGAGGCGTTCCCAGGCGGCGCAGGCGGCTTGCAGGCTGTCGGCCGGGTCCTGGACCTGGTGAAAAGAGGTCGCGCTGCCCGCCTGCAGTTCGGTGTGCAGGCGGGCAGCGATCGCATGCTGCGCGACGGCCAGCGCTGCAAGCGCACCATAGAACGGTTCGGCCCGATTGGAGAGCGGCGTGGAAAACGGCATCTCAGCCCCGGGGAACGCTTTTTCAAAGGCCGCCCTCACTGCGGCGAGCGCGGTCGGATCCCCCGGCTTTTCAAGGATCACAAATCGGTTCGGTACCTTGCGGCGCAGCTTGAGATAGCCCATTGCGCCGGTGGCCCATCGGTCGAGCTCGGCTCCGCCGACATGGCCCGACGCGAGCCATTTGGCAAGACATTCGGCAGGGGGATCATAAAGCAGCAGGCCGCGGGCCGCGTCAGTGTCCATCATGGTCACGAAGGTCGCAAGGTCATCGCATTTTTGAAACACCCCGTCTGGATTGCTCAGAACAAACGCCGTGAAACCGCTATCTGTATCGCCCTGGCCCCCAGCTGCAATGGGATGTTGTTGCATGGAAAACTCCGATTCTTGGGCTCAAACGACGGGCATAATGCCCGTCTGAGTATTAGCAGGCAAGTAGCCCGTCAACTGTGGATCCCGGGCGCTTTGGCCCGGGCTGCCCGCCGGATCGGGACTGTAAAACCGGGTGCCCCGATTGTGGGACACGGATGGCGCAGCGCGGTTGTCCGGACTGATTGACGGGCCTTTGGCATCGGCGCGAAACAACCGGGCCAGGCAAAGGTCTATGGCGTCAAGCCGCCCGCCGGATCATTGGTCATTTCGCGGTACAACGCGAGGTGCCGGTTCACAGCGGTCTTGGGATCGTTGTGAGCCCTGGCCTGGATGTGGCCACGCAAGCCCCGCTCAAGTGTCTCGATTGATCGCGGATCTGCAAGCGCCCAGGCCAGACCCTCGGCGAATTCCTTGGCATCTTCGTAGCGCGCGATAAAGCCGGTGTCGCGGTGCTGGATCATCTGCGGCACATTTCCCACTGGAAAGGCTACGACAGGCGTGCCCGACAACAGAGACTCGGCCACGGTCAGCGGTGCGTTGTCTTCGCGCGAGGGGAAGGCAAACACGTCAGCGGCGGCATAGATCAGTGACATCTTCCGCTCGTCTGTGACATGGCCCATGTTATGCGCCCTGACCCCGAGATCGAGGCTGCTCGATCCAAAGAACAGCCCCTCGACCCCGTCGGCCTTGCCCATACTCTTGAGGTGCTGAAGGCTCGCGCGGAGGATGTCGCCGCCCTTGCGCCGGTTATTGAGACTGTCGGCCCCGAACACCACCAGTTTCTTGTCCAGAGGCAGACCCAGCCTGCGGCGCGCCAGCTGTTTGTTGGTGGGGGTGAACCGGTCTACCGGAAAGGCATTGGGGATCACATGGATCGGCCGGTCGCCGAACAGCGAACTTTCCTGCGCACAATCGGCCAGCCATTGCGACGGGCAGATCACATGCAGGTTCGGGATCTTGGCATAGGCCTTGCGCTTGATATTCCAGGTCTCGTGGGCCAGCGTTGATCCGGGCTCCAGAAGCGGGCAGTTGCGGCAGTCGTTGCGATACCGGGTGCAGCCCTCGGAATAATGACAGCCGCCGGTAAAGGCGTTCATGTCCGCCAGGGTCCAGGCCACCGGTGTGTCACTCAGCAGATCGGTCCGTTCGAAATCAAACAGGCCCGAAACCCAGTGCATGTGGACGATATCCGCCTTGTCAAAAACCGGAGCCAGGGCGGCATAATCCGCCACGGTGCCGGGTTTTGAGAACATCTCGCGCGCCTTCAGGCCGGGGTGTTCCTTGCGGGTCAGAACTGCGGCCTGGCGCCAGGCGGCGTGCAGCTCTTCGGGGGCCGGGTCTTTGGGCAGCGGGCCGAGCAGTGGCACGCGGTGGACATGCGCTTTGTCCGTCTTTTGAAAAACGCAGTGGATTTCGGCATCGACGCGGGTGTTGCGCAGCGCCTCGACCCGGCGCTGGCTGCCCAGGCCGGCACCGCCGTGATCCTGTGTAGAGAAGGTCGCGATCCGCAGCGGTCTGTCCCGATCCCAGACGACATCCTGTGGTGCCATGTCGGCGGGTGGCGCGGGAAACCGCGCCAGACTGTCGGCAAATCGCGCCCGCAGCACCGGGTTGGTCAGCGGTGCCGTGCCAGGGTACCCGGCCTCGCGCAGGAACCGGGCCAGACGGCTGTAAAAGGTCAACTTTTCATCACCGGTCATCGTGGCATCAAGACCGTCAAAGAACGCCTCACTCCAGAAGGCGAACAGCAGTCGTTCGCCCGAGCGGATGTAGCCGGCGTCGCGTAGCACGTACCAGGCGCGGCGGCGCCACTCCAGACCGTCGAAATACTTGCGGGCGGTGAAGTGGTTCATCGCGCTGTTGGGGTTGGCCTCGTAATTGTAGACCACCACTGGCAGCAGGGTGACCTTGCGGGCCCGGGCCACTGCATTCACTAGAAAGATGCTGTCCTGCCCCATCTTCAGATCGGTCGGATAGGGCACCCTGCGGGCAAAGTTGGCCTCGTAAAGATAGGACCAGTGTCCTTCGGTGGTGTGCAAAAGTCGTGGGGTTGGCCCCAGACGAGTGTTGACGATGGTCTGTTTGCGGACGCCACAGGGATATTTGACGGTGACATTTTCCGCCTGCTGATCGTGCAGGCCCTGGCCGGCGCGATACGCGCCTTTGACCATGTCGCTACCATGCTGCACGGCGGTGTCATAAAGCCGCTCAAGCGCGTCCTGCGGCAGGGTGTCATCAGGATCGAGATGAAAGATATACCGCCCGCAGGCAGCGCGGATCCCGGCATTCCGACTGGCGCCCAGTCCGATATTGCGGTCATTGCGCAGGCATTTCACCCGTGGGTCGCGGGCAGCATAGGCATCGACGACGCTCTGGCTGCCGTCGATCGCGCAATCGTTGACGCAGATGATTTCGAATTCCGTCAGGCTTTGCGCCAAGACCGAGTCGAGACTGGCCGCAATCGAGGTTTCGGCCTCGTAGAACGGCAGGATGACGCTGACCTTTGGCCAGGCCACGGGATCGCTGGCGCCGATGGTCACAAGCGCATCCGACTGCCAACGCTTGCCGCCTTTGGCGCGGCGGTCGTCCAGCACGGCGCGGCAGGCCTTGACGAATTTCGGCTGGTCCAGATGCGTGTTTGCGATCCGCGCAAAATCTTCGGGTGTGGCTTTTACAGGGTCGTTCAGGGTTTGCCGTTCCAATGCCGTCAGAAATGGAAACTCCTGCGCCAGAAGCGCATCCTTTTCGCGGGCCAGAAGCTTGAGATTGGTGCTGGATACGCCGGTTGTGCGGAAATCCAGCAGCGCCCGGGGCAGCTCATAGAACGTGGCACCGGCATCAAACAGCCGGGCGGTATAGTCGCGGTCAGCAATGATCCGGTAATCGGTGTTGTACGGGCCCAGTTTGTCATAGAGCCGGGCCGGAATCAGCATCGTCTCGTGGCGCAGCGGCATGCGGAAATAGACGGAATCGTCAAACGGCATCGGGCGCAGGATCTCGGCCTCGCCTTTGTCCTCGTCCATATAGCGCGCCAGCGCTGCGACAAAATCGCAGCCGCTGTAATTCTGCGCAGCGACCAGCGCCGCAATCCCGTCCGAGGCGAACCAGTCGTCCGAATTCAGGATCAGGACATAATCGCCCTGGGCCAGCTCCAGCCCTTTGTTCATTGCATAATACAGGCCGTCATCCGGTTCCGAGACGTAATAGTCGATCCGGTCTTCGTATTTGCGCAGGATATCCAGTGTTGCATCGCTGGAATTGCCGTCGACGATGACATATTCGACATTGTCATAGGTCTGCCGCAGCACCGACTGGATCGTCTGTTCGATGGTTTTGGCGGAATTCCAGCAAACGGTGATGATCGTGACCAGCGGCGCTTCGGGCCGACTTTTGCGGGTCATTCCCCCGAGACGGCGACCGCCCTCGGCGACCCGTTTACCGGTCAGATCGGGATAGCTGAGGTAGCGGCCGACAAGTTTCTTGCGATCATCCATGTAACACATATTTCACGATGCCTCGGTGAGTTAGCAAAGCTTTTCCCTTGTTTTCGTGGAAGAAAGTGCGGAAACGCGCGTCAAAATAAAATAAATTCAAGAGCAAGCCCGGAGCGAGAGCCCGGGCCTGCTCTTTAAAACCTAGGGCACCGCATAATATGCATAGGTCGCGCGGATCCCCTCGTCGAACGGGGTGATGTGCCCGTCAAGCAGCACCAGGATATCCGATTTTTTGGCGATTACGTCGCGCGGTTCGGTGGCGATCAGATCTTCGGCCGGGATCTGGTTGTATTTCAGCGGGTTGCCCGTCACCTTTTCGATGGTGTGCACCACATCCAGAAGCGAGGTCGACACACCGCTGCCCAGCATGTTGATCTTGTTCGTGGCTTCCCCCAGACGCAGGCGGTTGGCCAGAGTGGCAATGCCGAAACCCACATCCCCCGAAAAGATGAAATCGCGCGACTGCTTGCCGTCGCCGTTCAGCGTAACGGTGTCCCCGGCGATGGCGGCGCGGGTAAAGGCGTGGATGGCGCTTTTCTTTTTGACGGAATGGCGGCCGTATACGTTGGTCATGCGGATCACCGAAAAGCTGGCACTGCGCAGCCCGACCAGCTTCTCAAGCACCATCTCTTCGGCGGCTTTGGTCGCACCGTAAAAGTTCTTGGGGCAGTAGGGGGCATCGACGCTGACTTCGAATGTGCCGTCGAACAGCGCGCCCGCGGTCGAGATCAGGATGAAATGATCGCCGGGGCGGACCGCTTCCATGACAAATTTTGACGGCTCGGTGATGTTGGCCGCGATAAAATCCATCGGCCGGTCTTTGGATTCCGCCACCCGGGTCTCACCGGCAAGGAACACAAAGGTGCGCTGCGTATCCGCGCGGGCGGCCAGAAAATCGATCGCGGCCTGTCCCTGATAAGGTCCGATGTGGAGCGCAACATCGAGCGCCTCGTGCCCTGGGACGGCATTGGACAAATCGTCCACCACAACCGGTTCGAAATCGGCAAAATCCGGGGTGTCGCGGACAACATCGAGGATGTTGCGGCCGACAAATCCAAGGCCGCCGATGAGGATCAATGACTGTGCCATAATCGCCTTTCTGTTAAGTCGCATCCATGGCCCACACTGCGGAGAACCGGGTGCAGAGCCTGCCTGTCTGCGCAATTCTCATGCACTGTATCGCTTTGCAGGTTCAAGGGTCTTGGCGCCTATTTTTCCCGCACCGGCGGATTTTGCCGCTTTCATGGGCAGAATGCAGACGTGGTCTGGAGGCGGGGAAAATTGGCGCTGGCGGATGCCGGGGGACCCCGCCGGTTTCAGGGATTCGAACATGTCGTCTTATGTATCAGAGCCGGATGTAGTCCCCTCGGGGAGTGGATTCAGCGCAGGACCGCCGCAGTCTTGGGAACGGCCTGGGGCGCCGTCTGGGACGGCGGGTTCGGTTTTGAATTCAGCCGATTGTGCCCGGGCAGGCAGCGGTATAACGCTCTGGCTCGCAAGCTGACAAAGCCGCTGATGATGTGCGGTTTCGTGCCGATTAATGGCCTTTTGATCTTTCTGAGACTGGGCTAGTAATTGGCACTGATTCGACCAATGAAAATCGGCTATCTAATCGAAAGAGGTGCTTACAAGATGAAAGTAATAATTTTGGGGGGGGACGGTTTCTGCGGCTGGCCGAATGCGTTGTACCTGTCCAACCGTGGCCATGACGTCATTATCGTCGACAACCTCTCGCGCCGCGCCATTGATCTCGAACTCGAAGTTGATAGCCTGACCCCGATCCGCCCGATTGGCGAACGCATCCGGGTGTGGAAAGAACTGACCGGCAACGAGATCAAGTTTCACAACTTTACTGTCGGCGAAAATTATCATCGCCTGCTGACCCTGATCCAGGACGAAAAGCCCGACGCGATCATCCACTTTGCCGAACAGCGCGCCGCGCCCTATTCGATGAAGTCGAGCTATCACAAGCGCTACACCGTCAACAACAACCTCAGCGCCACCAATGACGTGCTGGCCGCCATCGTGGAATCCGGTCAGGACATCCACCTGGTTCACCTGGGCACCATGGGTGTCTATGGCTACGGCACCGCCGGCATGCAGATCCCCGAGGGCTACCTCAAGGTCAAGATCGACACACCCGCAGGCGAGTCCGAGCAGGAGATCCTGTATCCGACCAACCCCGGCTCAATCTACCACATGACCAAGTCGCAGGATCAGCTGTTCTTCCACTTCTATAACAAGAACGACGGCGTAAAGATCACCGACCTGCATCAGGGCATCGTCTGGGGTACGCAGACCGACGAGACCAAGAAAGACGAGCGTCTGATCAACCGCTTTGACTACGATGGCGATTACGGCACCGTGCTGAACCGCTTTATCATGCAGGCGGCGGTCGAATATCCGATGACCGTGCATGGCACCGGTGGTCAGACACGTGCGTTCATTCACGTTCAGGACACCTGCCGCTGCATCGAGCTGGCGCTGGAAAACCCGCCGCAAGAAGGCGAGCGCGTGAACATCCTCAACCAGATGACCGAGACCCACCGGGTCCGCGATCTGGCGCAGATGATCCACGACATGACGGGCACCGAGATTGCCTATCTGGAAAACCCGCGCAACGAGGCCGCCGAGAACGAGCTGCACGTCGCCAACGACCGGTTCCTTGGTATGGGCCTCAAGCCGATCAAGCTGTCGGACGGCGTCATGGGTGAGGTCAAGGAAATTGCCTCGAAATACGCCGAGCGCTGCGACAAGACCAAGATCCCCTGCGTCTCGCTCTGGCGTTGATATCGGGGGGCTGACCCAAAGTCTGGTCAGCAGGAACAGGCGGTCCGCCCGGATATTGGGCGGATCGCATATATTTTACGCACATTTGTTGAACCGCGCGGCCCCAGCGTGTATTTTGGCGGGACAGATCGGCGGATTGCCGCATCGGGCGCTGTTGATCCCCAGGGCCCGGTGGTAGAAACAGAACGAAACCCCCTCTCGTGATCCCGGATGTCCGGGGGTCTTTATCCGTAGGAGCATTGCATGGCAGCGTTCGAAACGTCCGCACGGCTTGAACTTCAGGATCGTGCCCATGGTCTTAGCAACCGCTACGAGGGGCAGTCCGCGCAGGAGGTGCTTGAATCCGCCATCCGTCAGGATTTTGCCGGCAAGATCGGGCTGGTCTCGTCGTTTGGGGCAGAATCTGCGGTTCTGTTGCATATGGTGGCCATGATTGACCCCTACGTGCCGGTAATCTTTCTCGACACGTGGAAGCATTTCCCCGAAACCATCGAATACCGGGATACGCTGGTCGCCAAGCTGGGTCTGTGCAACATTCAGGTGGTGACGCCGCGCCCCGCCGGGGTTGCCGCCGACGATCCCGACGGCGATTTGAGCAAAACCAACCCCGATCTGTGCTGTCATGTGCGCAAGACGCTGCCGATGCTGGCGGCCCTGCGCAGCCTTAGCTGCTGGATCACCGGGCGCAAGCGGGGCCAGACAGCGGATCGTGACGATCTTGCGCTGTTCGAGGCGCAGGATCGCTGGCTCAAGGTCAATCCGCTGCTGGATTGGGGTCGTGACGACATCGCCTCGTATTTCAAGGCGCATGACCTGCCCGAGCATCCGCTCAAAGCTCAGGGGTATCTGTCCATCGGCTGCGCGCCCTGCACCCGCGCCGTGCGCCCGGACGAAGATCCCCGTGCCGGCCGCTGGGCTGACAGTGAAAAGAGCGAATGCGGCATTCACATTGTGGATGGCAAGATTGTCCGGCAGGGCGCCTGACGCCCTATTTCCCGCAGCCGCCTGATACGGATTCGGCAGCTGCGACGGTGGGTCAGATTGCTCTCAGATCGCTCAGAACATCCCTAAGCCCGGTGGCCCAGTCGGGCCGTGCGATGCCAAACGCCTGCTGGGTGGCGCTGCAATCCAAGCGTGAATTCAGCGGACGCGGGGCAGGAGTCGGATAGTCGGATGACGGGATATCCGCAACCTCGACCTGTGCGCCGGTCGCGGCAAAGATCGCGCGGGCAAACCCGGCCCAGCTGATGTCAGGCCCCCCCGAGAAATGATAGGTGCCGCTTTTGCCCGGATCTCGGATCAGCGTCAGGGCGATCTCATGGCAGGCTTCGGCGATGGCGCGGGCCGGGGTTGGTCCGCCGATCTGGTCGCTGACAACGCGCAGCTGGTCACGGGTTTCGGCCAGTCGCAGCATGGTTTTCACAAAATTGGCCCCATGGGCCGAAAACACCCAAGCTGTGCGCAGGACGGCATGTGGGCCACCAGCGGTGCGCACCGCGTCTTCTCCAGCCAGTTTGGTGCGGCCATAGGCGTTCTGCGGCGCAACCGGATCCGACGTGGTCCAGGGGCTGTCCCCGGTGCCGTCAAACACGTAGTCGGTCGAGATATGGACCAGTGGAATACCCATACCGGCGCAGGCCTGCGCCATGGCGGCGGGGGCATCCGCATTGACCACTCTGGCGGCAGGTTCATCGGTTTCGGCACCGTCCACCTGCGTCCAGGCGGCCGCATTGATCACCGCGCTGGGAGTGTGCGTCGCAATCGCTGCGGCGCAGGCGGCGGGATCGGACAGATCCGCCTCGGCGCGGCTCAGACAGATCAGCTCGAGACCGCCGCGGCCAGAGAGGCGGGCAAGCTCGGTCGCGACCTGACCGGTTTTTCCGAACACCAGCAGCGTCATGCCGACACCGCCGGTGCGGGCGTTTCGCCGCCGGTGCCCAGCCGCTGGCCAACCCCCTGCCGGTCCTGCAACGCGCGCCACCAGCCTTCGTTTTCCAGATACCAGTCGACGGTGCGCGCCAGCCCCTCTGCCAGCGTCAGCGACGGGCGCCAGTTCAGCTCGTCGCGCATGCGGCTGGGGTCGATCGCATAGCGCAGGTCATGCCCGGGGCGGTCGGTGACATAGGTGATCAGGTCAGCGTGGGGCCGGGCCTGCGGGCGCCGGTCGTCAAGAATGGCGCAGAGCATCCGCACCAGATCGATATTGCTGACCTCGTTTTCGCCGCCGATATTGTAGCTGCGCCCGACCTGTCCCTGTTGCAGCACCAGCAGCAGGGCTGCGGCGTGATCCTCGACAAACAGCCAGTCGCGCACGTTTAAGCCCTGTCCGTAAACCGGGATCGGCTCACCAGCCAGCGCCTTGAGGATGACCACCGGGATCAGCTTTTCGGGGAAATGGTAGGGGCCGTAATTGTTCGAGCAATTGGTCATCACCGTGGGCAGGCCGTAGGTTTCATGCCAGGCGCGAACCAGATGATCCGACGCCGCCTTGCTGGCGGAATAGGGCGAATTGGGCGCATAGGGCGTGTCTTCGGTGAACTGCCCGGTCGCGCCCAGCGACCCAAACACCTCATCGGTCGAGATGTGGTGAAACCGGAATCCCTCGGGGCGGCCCTGCGCCTGCCAATAGGCGCGGGCGGCCTCAAGCATGGTGTAGGTGCCGTTGATATTGGTGGTGACAAAGGCGTCCGGCGCATCGATCGAACGGTCGACATGGCTTTCGGCGGCAAGATGCATGATAGCATCCGGCGTGTGCCGGGCCAGAACGCCGTCCACGGCAGCACGGTCACGGATATCGGCCTGCTCAAAGGCATAGCCGGGATGGTCCGCCACCTGTGCCACATTGTCGAGACAGGCGGCATAGGTCAGTGCGTCAAGGTTGACCACCTCGTGCCCGTCGGCGATGGCGCGGCGCACCACCGCGGATCCGATAAAGCCCGCGCCACCGGTGATCAGAATTTTCATGGCCTATGCCTCGTAGATAAAGGGACTGTCAAAATCGGCCAGAAATGGCGCGCGCGCATCTTTATCGCTGAGCATCGGCGGGCTGTCGAGGCCCCAGGAAATACCGATATCAGGGTCATCCCAGCGCACCGCGCCGTCGCATACGGGGGCATAGCCATGGCTGCATTTGTACAGAATTTCGGTGTCGGGTTCGAGGGTGACAAACCCGTGCAGAAACCCCTTGGGCACAAACAGCTGCGCGCCGTTTTCAAAGCTCAGCTCTACGGCGACCCACTGGCCAAACCGGGGGCTGTTCTTGCGAAAATCAACCGCAACGTCCAAAAGCCGCCCACGACCACAGCGCACCAGCTTGTCCTGTGCGGCCGGCGGAGATTGGTAATGCAGCCCCCGCAATGTGCCCTTGAGCATCGAAAACGATTGGTTGTCCTGCACAAACGCGACCTCGATCCCGGCCTCGCGGGCGAGCACGTCGCTCTGCCAGGTTTCCGAGAAAAATCCGCGCGAATCCTTGTGCCGCTTTGGCGTGATTTTCAGAACTTCCGGCAAATCTGTCTGCTCGACGATCATGGTCTTTTCCTTTTTGTCTGGGGTCTGCGCCGGGTGTCCCGGTCTCAATCCGCCATTTCGCAAAGGTCCTAGCGTGCCTGTGCCAATGATGAAAGCGATCTGTCCCCGATCCGGGCCAGCGTCGCTGTCTTTGCGCCGGAATGCCTGCCTGTGCCGCATTCATCCGTGCGACTGTGGTGACGGCGCAGCCTCTAACTCCTGTGTCAGTTCCTGCGTCAGCTTCTGGGCAAACCACGCGTATTCCGCCAGAATCCTGTCCGGCGTGGCAAAGAGCGTGTGCAGCTTTGCCTGCGCGCGCGCATAGGCTTCGGCCAGCGCTGCCGTGGGCGCAAAGGCCCCGATCGTGGCGGCCGCATCAGCTTCGGTCAGGCCGTATAGGTTGAGGTGACTGTCTGGGTGCGCCAGATCGTGCAGCCGGTGATCGGGCCCTGCAACGGTCAGCGGCACGGCCCCGACAGCAAAGGCATCAAAGATCTTTTCCGACACATAGGCGTTCTGGTGGGTATTCTCGATCGCCGAAACCATGCGGCATCCATCGTGCAGGTCCAGATATTTGTCCAGATGCCAGTCCGGCAGATCCTGACGCCGTGGCAGCGTGTTCCAGCCCGCGCCGGTGCGCAGCACAGTGCCGGTGTTGCAGCCAAGGGCAACCCGGGTGCGCCATGCCCCAAGGCCAAAGATGTCAATGCCCGCAAAGGCCCGGTCGAATTTCGGATCATCGCGGTATTCGGCGACAAAGGCGACATCGCGCGGGGCCCTGGCCCAGGTGTCCAGCCAATCCTTCGGGGTCTTTTGCGCCGTCTGGGCGAACCAGCTTGCATAGCGGGCAAAAAAGCTGCGGTCGGTCAGCAGAAAATAGGGGATCTGCAAAAACTCATACAGCCCCGAGGTCATGTGGTTGAGATAGGCAAAGTCAAAGCTGCCCTGCGGATGGGTGTGGTGCTGCTGACGCTGTAACGGATTGCGGGCCCAGACCGTGTCCCACAGCGGTTCTTCGGACAGCAGCACGATGCGTGCGCCGTTGCGTTGCGCGGCACTCAGCGCGGCGGCGCAGCTGTCCAGATCCTTGCTGTGGCTGACAATCACGATATCCGCCGTCTCAGGACGGTCGATCACGCCAACCCGCCCCGCAACAGCGGTCCGGATTGGCGCATAGGCAAGAGGCTGGCGATGGGCGTAATGTCCGACCGGACAGACTGTGATCATGTCCATTCCCTGTTGTTCTGCTGCAGCAGACAGGCGGCTATGACCGATCAGCGGTATCCAAAGCGCAAGAGACCTGTCGCATAGCCTTTGAAACTCTGGTTAATACAGGAATGGTAACGAGGCAAGGAACGGAAGATGAGCGCAATGACGACACGCAAGGGCATTATCCTGGCGGGGGGCTCCGGCACGCGGCTCTATCCGGTGACCATGGGCATCAGCAAACAGCTGCTGCCGGTTTATGACAAGCCGATGATCCATTACCCGATCTCGGTCCTGATGCTGGCGGGCATCCGCGAGATTTGCGTGATCACCACGCCGCAGGATCAGGAGCAGTTCCGCCGCACCCTTGGGGATGGCAGCCAGTGGGGCGTCGACTTTACCTATGTGGTGCAGGAATCGCCCGATGGTTTGGCCCAAGCCTACCTGCTGGCCGAGGAGTTTCTGGCCGGCGCACCCTCGGCTCTGGTTCTGGGCGACAACATCTTTTACGGCCACGGCCTGCCCGAGCAACTGGCGGCCGCCGATGCCAAGACCACCGGTGGCACCGTCTTTGGCTACCGTGTCGCTGATCCCGAACGCTACGGCGTGGTGGACTTCGATGCGTCAGGCAAGGCCGTGTCGATTGTCGAAAAGCCAGCGGTCCCGGCCTCGAACTACGCGGTCACCGGGCTGTATTTTCTGGATGGCGACGCGCCGACGCGCGCCCGCAATGTCAAGCCATCGGCCCGGGGCGAGCTTGAGATCACCACCCTGCTCGAGATGTATCTGCACGAAGGCTTGCTGTCGGTCGAACTGATGGGACGCGGTTATGCCTGGCTCGACACTGGCACGCACGGATCGCTGCTGGATGCGGGCAATTTTGTCCGCACCCTTGAGCGGCGTCAGGGCCAGCAGGTCGGCTGCCTCGAAGAGGTCGCCTTTGCCCAGGGCTGGATCGACGCCGAGGCGCTGGCCGAACGCGCGCGCCTGTTCTCCAAGAACGGGTACGGTGCCTATCTGGCGGGGCTTGCCACCCAATACGCCCGTCGGCCGTGAACCGGGGCGGACAAAGCATAATCCCCGACAGCGGGACAACCGAGCTGGTGCCCCTCGTTGGGATTCTGCTGGCGGTGTATGATGGCGGCGACAACCTTGATGCTCAGCTTGGCAGTATCGCGGCGCAGGATCATCCGCGCTGGCAGGTGCTGGCCAGCGATGACGGATCGGGGGATGACAGCCCGGCGCGACTGGACCGCTTTGCCGCAGGGCATCCGCTGATCCGACTGCCGGGGCCACGGCTGGGCAATGGGCCGGCCAATTTCATGTCACTGATCCGCCGGGTACAGGATCACCTGCCAACGGGCAGCTGGCTGGCCTGCTGCGATCAGGATGATGTCTGGCTGCCCGACCGGCTGTCGCGCGGGATTGCGGCGCTGAGTGCGCTGCCTGCTGACCGGCCCGCGCTATATTGCAGCCGCACCTGGATCACCGACGAGACGCTGACCACCCGCCGTTTGTCCGCGCCGCGCCCGCGCCCGCCGTCGTTCCGCAACGCGTTGGTGCAGAACGTGGTGGCAGGCAACACCATCCTGCTGAATGCCGCCGGTGCCGAACTGGTTTGCGCCGCCGCGAGCGAGGCCGACAGCGTTGTGGTGCATGACTGGTGGATCTACCAGATCGTTACCGGAGCAGGGGGGCGCATCGTGCATGACGATCAACCGACGCTGCTCTACCGGCAGCACGGGGTGAACCAGATCGGCGCCAACGACACGACCCGCGCGCGGGTCAAACGCGTCCGCCAGTTGCTGCGGGGTGATTTTCGCAAATGGAACGCGGCCAATATCGCCGCACTGTCGGCATCGGCCCACCGCCTGACACCGCTCAACCGCGCCCGCCTTGCTGAATTCGAGGGGTTGCATCAGGCCGGCCTCTGGGGGCGCCTTTCGGGACTCAGGCGGCTGCGGCTTTACCGCCAGTCCTTTGCCAGTCAGGCAGCGCTTTGGGTGGCGGCCATCATGGGCCGGCTCTAAGTTGTAGAGTCTAAATATTTTACATAACAATGATTATTGGATATTCTCATGTAGCCGGGGCACATTCCATTTTGGATTGCATCACTGGATATGTTTCTGATGCAGATCAGGAGGATGTGATGAGACGACCCTACCGAAAATTGAACCTGGATGAACGCTGAATCTTGGCAACGATGCTTCAGGCGAAGGCTACGAAGACGAAGATCGCTGAGGTTATTGCTGCAGCCCCTGGGCCGGGCCTCAAATATCGCGCGGCCCTCAGTATTAGCTATGGTGCGGGTTTGCGGGCGTCTGAGGTCTGCAGCCTGAAGGTCAGCGTATTGATAGCGACCGGGTGCTGATCCACGTTGACGAGGGCAAGGATCGCAAGGTGATGCTGTCGCCTGACCTGCTGGATTTGCTGCGCGACTATCGGCGTGAAGCGCAGCCTGCGGGATGGTTGTTTCCGGGCAAACCTAAGATTAACCCGATCTCGGCAAGGCAACTCAGTCGCGCTTTTAATTCCGCCAAGCATGTGGTCGGCATATCAAAGTCGGCCACTTTGC